>JAIUMB010000084.1 GCA_022565745.1 Cryomorphaceae bacterium
ATGATAAATTAAGAATTAAGAACGGGAGCGAAGCGTAGCTTTACGACAGGAGTTAGTTAATGTAGGATGAAAAAAATGTAGGATGTAAAATGTAGGATGTAAAATGTAGGATGTAAAATGTAGGATGTAAAATGTATGATGTAAGATGTAAAATGTAGAACCGGAGTGCAGCGGAGCTCATCGGCAAAAGGGAGATAATGTAAAATGTGTGTGCTGCCCTAAATAATGATGGCCGTTTTAAAATAAAAAATATCATTGTTGCCATTAAATGAGTAACTTCGTGCTATGTTAACTTCGTGCTTTATTTGTTGAATTGATGATTGTTTGAAATTGAACGCACTAAAAACATTATTCAAATGGTTTGTTGGCTTGCTCGCCATTCCGATGGTGTATTTGATTTGTGCATTGTTTTTGTCACTCATTACCGTTAATCGATCTGCTGAAGCGGAAGATGTGGAACATTCCATTTATTTGAGCAGCAATGGTGTACATTTGTTTATTGTGTTACCGCAAAGCGATTGTGCACCGGAATTGCTGGAGGGGCTTAATCTCATGTATGATGACCAATACGTGGCCTTTGGTTGGGGCGATGAGAATTTTTATCTCAACACACCTTCTTGGTCTGATTTAACGGTTACTAATGCGCTAAAAGCCTTGTTTGTAAACAGTCCTACACTTGTCAATGTTACCAAGTATAGGTACCAGTCTGCACATTGGCTTGAAATACCGGTCGATGAACAGCAGTTGGCTGCACTGAATTCGTATTTGTGCCATGCCTTTCAGACTGATGAGAGAGGAAACAAGATGCACTTAACAGCGCAAGGTTATTCAGCGCGAAATGATTTTTACCGTGCTTACGGAAATTATTCAATCTTTAAAACCTGCAACACATGGGTAAATACAGGATTCAAACAAAGTGGACTAAAAGCCTGTCTATGGACGCCCTTTGACTTCGGACTTTTGCGGAAATACAATTAGATTTTTTAAGCTTTTGCAAGCAAAATGCGTGTATCAATTTCTTTTTGTTGTGTTTGAATTTTGTAGACAGTAAGATATGTAGTACATTTGCATCGCGATTACAAAAAGATATAAATTTTTATAGATATGGCAGTGAGAGAAAAAAAAACCAGCGAATTAGATCGACTTCGCGAGTATGCTTCTATGTTGTCACATAATCTCAAAACGCCCATCACAGGTATAAAAATGATGGCGGAAGTGTTAAAGGAAATGGAAGATCCGGAAGATATGCAATCTGTTGCGTCAGATATTTATGATGCGACAGTAAGGTTGCAAGATTTCTATCGTCAAATGGAATCGGTGTATAGGAATGTTTACATGCCGCCGGAGCCGCCGGAAAATGTGTCCATTTCTCGTGAACTAGAGAAGGTTAAAATGCACTTAGTAGCACAAATTGCAGATACGGGGGCGATTATAAGTGTTGATTTTGATGAAGGTGACACGGTATTTTTTAGAGCCTTGAGTTTGAATAGCATTTTACTCAACTTATTGTCTAATGCCATTAAGTACGCTAAGCCCGGTGTCCCCCCGAAGATTTTGGTGCAAACGTCTAATTATACCAACGAATATTTGCTTCTTCGGGTTACCGATAACGGTATCGGCATCAATCTCAACAAGTACGGCGACAAGGTATTTGGTTTATTTGAGAAGTTTACCGATCATCCTGATGCTACCGGAATGGGCTTGTATATTACTAAGAATCAAGTTGAGGCTATGGGTGGAGACATATGGTTGGAGTCTGAGCCTGGTATAGGTTCAACGTTTTTCTTAACCTTGCCTTTGCCAAGATAAGATAGATTTTGTAATTTCTTTGTTTTACAAAAGAGATAAAAAAAGAGGCCAAGTGGCCTCTTTTATCGATTACAAGTTAAAATCCAAATTTACATTGAGCTTACGCGCTATAAGGCGATTGAGCTTGGTCTTTAATTCCGGGATTTTTATTTCTTTCAATGCATCGGTGGTAAAGGCGAGCATGAGTAAGGCCTGTGCTTCTTTAACACCAATACCACGCTGACGAAGGTAAAACAAAGCGTCTTCGTCGAGTTGACCGATGGTGCAACCATGTGAGCACTTGACGTCATCGGCGTAAATCTCCAACTGAGGCTTGGTGTCGATGGAGGCTTTGTCGCTGAGCAATAGGTTGTTGTTCTCTTGAAACGCATTGGTTTTTACCGCATGTGGGTGAACGTGAATCTTGCCGTTGAATACTCCCCGGGCATTGTCGTCATAGATCCCTTTATATAGCTCATTACTGTAGCAATTGGGCACCATGTGGTTGACGATGGTGTGGTTGTCTACCAACTGACGTTTGTCAAGAATCGACACCCCGTACAAATGAGCTTCAGCTCCGGCTTCGGTGAGGTCAAACTCAAGATTGTTACGGGTGATCTTGCCACCAAATGAAAAGGTATGAACCGTGACTTTGCTGTCGCGTTCTTGTTTGACGGTTGTAGAATCAATCAGTGACGCATTGTCATCATCGTTTTGAATCTTGTGATAGGTGACCTGAGCACCAGCATGGGCCATGACTTCTGTCACGCTGTTGTTAACCGTCAGTTGTTTACCCAGGGACTGATGACGCTCCACAATGCAACACTCGGCATTTTTTCCAACCACAACTAAGTTTCGGGGCTGAATAAAGGTGTTGTTGTCTGAATTTGTAGTGAAAAACAATATTTCAATGGGTCGGTCTACCACCTTGCCATCGGGGATATTGATGAATGCGCCCTCTTTTGCAAATGAGGTGTTGAGTGCGGTTAGACTTTCATCATTGCGAGCAATTGTACCAACATACTTATCAATGACATCGCGGTGACGCTCTAATGCGGCGCTAAATGTACAGATGTCATAATTTTGATGAGTGGTTGAGCTCAACCATGACGCAAAAATACCGTTAATGAAAACAATTTTATAGGTATCCGATTCGCTGAGGAAAAAACGGCGAATGTCGCTGAATTCAAGGGAGTCTTCACCGGGGTGAAACACATTGAAATCTTTGTTGAAAAGGGGCTTGAGGTTGGTGTATTTCCATTCTTCATCTTTGATGGTTGGAAACCCTTTTTGTTCAAAAACGTCGATGGCATCACGGCGTTTTTGATGGAAAGGCTGTTTTTTCTGACCGTTGAGTTGATTTTCAAAAACGATGAAGGATGAAAGTAACTTGTCTTTAAACACGTCCATGACGTTAATATTTTTTGGTGAGTTAAGCAGTCAATTCTTCTTTGATCCAGTCGTACCCTTTGCTTTCTAACTCAAGAGCTAAGGATTTATCTCCGGATTTTACAATTTTACCGTTGAAGAGCACATGTACCTTATCGGGTACTATGTGATCGAGAAGTCGTTGATAGTGAGTAATGACTACAATGGCATTGTCTTTTTTGCGCAACTTATTTACACCGCTGGCCACAATGCGCAAGGCATCGATGTCAAGACCTGAGTCGGTTTCGTCGAGAATAGCCAATTTTGGTTCGAGCATGGCCATTTGGAAAATTTCGTTACGCTTCTTTTCTCCACCGGAAAACCCTTCGTTGATGCTTCGGCTCATAAAGCTTTTGTCCATTTCCAACAAGGCCATTTTTTCTCTCATGGCTTTAAGCATGTCCTTGGCAGGCATGGGTTCTAACCCGCGACCTTTGCGCGATTCGTTAATGGCTGTTTTGAGGAAGTTGGTCACGCTTACGCCGGGGATTTCTACAGGATACTGGAAACTGAGAAACAATCCCATATGTGCACGTTCTTCAGGAGATAAGTCCATGATATCCTCACCGACAAACTCGATGCTGCCTTGGGTGATTTCGTAGTCTTCACGGCCGGCAATGACTGAACTCAATGTGCTTTTTCCTGATCCATTGGGTCCCATAATGGCATGTACTTCACCGGGTTTTACTTCTAAATCGATGCCTTTTAATATTTCGGTGCCGTCTATGCTGGCGTGCAAATTTTTGATCTTTAACATGATGTGTGATTGCTTGTGTATTGATGTGATTATCCTACGCTGCCTTCAAGGCTTACTTCAAGTAGTTTTTGTGCTTCTACCGCAAACTCCATAGGCAATTGATTGAGAACGTCTTTGCAATATCCGTTGACAATTAACGCAATGGCTTCCTCAGTAGGGATGCCACGTTGATTGCAATAAAACAGTTGGTCTTCCCCAATCTTCGACGTGGTGGCCTCGTGTTCCACCTTGGCCGTTTTGTTTTTGATTTCAATGTAAGGGAAGGTGTGGCTACCGCAGGCATTTCCCATAAGAAGGGAGTCGCACTCGGAGAAATTACGTGCGTTTTGGGCGCGTGGACCAATTTTCACCAATCCTCGGTAAGAGCCTTCAGAATTGCCGGCGCAAATACCTTTGGAGATGATGGTGGATTTGGTATTTCTCCCCAAGTGAATCATTTTTGTCCCTGTATCGGCTTGCTGGTAATTGTTGGTGACGGCTACAGAGTAAAACTCACCAATAGAATTGTCGCCTTTGAGTATGCATGACGGATATTTCCAGGTAACTGCAGAGCCTGTTTCAACTTGTGTCCATGAGATTTTAGCGTTGCGTTCACAGATGCCTCGTTTGGTTACAAAATTGAATACGCCGCCTTTGCCTTCTTTATCTCCTGGGTACCAGTTTTGTACCGTTGAATACTTGATTTCGGCATCGTCCAAAGCAACAAGCTCTACCACTGCTGCGTGAAGTTGGTTTTCGTCTCTCATCGGAGCGGTACATCCTTCTAGGTAACTGACGTAGCTGCCTTCGTCGGCGATGAGTAGCGTGCGTTCAAACTGGCCGGTGCCGGCCTCGTTTATGCGGAAATAGGTGCTCAGTTCCATCGGACATTTCACGCCTTTGGGGATGTAGCAAAAGGATCCGTCGGTGAATACGGCGGAGTTTAGCGCGGCAAAAAAGTTGTCGCTTTTCGGAACAACCGTTCCGATATATTTTTTTACCAACTCGGGGTATTCTTTGATGGCATCGCTGATGGCGCAGAAGATGATGCCCATCTCGGCCAATTTTTCGCGAAACGTGGTTTTTACCGATACACTATCAACCACTACATCCACTGCTACTCCACTTAGACGCTTTTGCTCATCCAGAGAAATCCCTAGTTTTTCAAAGGTCTTCAACAATTCAGGGTCAACTTCATCTAAGCTGTCCAATGTTTTTTTCTTTTTTGGGGCTGAGTAATACGAGATGTCCTGATAGTTTGGTTTCGTATATTTAACGTGAGCCCAATTTGGTTCGGCCATTTTTTGCCACTGTCGAAAGGCATCGAGGCGCCATTCAAGCATCCACTCTGGCTCTTCCTTTTTGGCAGAAATAAAACGAATGATGTCTTCGTTTAATCCTTTAGGTGCCTTGTCAGAGTCTATTTTGGTGTAGAATCCGTATTTATAATCGGAGTTGGTTACTTCTTTTAAAATATCCATTGTATTCGGTGTTTAGATGGGTTGTTTAGACGGCAAAGCTTTCGCCACAACCACATGTTCTTGATGCATTGGGGTTGTTAAATGAAAACCCCTTTCCGTTTAATCCTCCTGAGTATTCCAGTGTTGTGCCAGCCAAATAGAGCAGGCTCTTTTTTTCAACAGCTATGGTTACGCCATTGTCACTAAAGAGTTTGTCCTCCGCTTCGGGCTGAGCCACAAAGTCCATCTTATACGAAAGACCAGAGCAACCACCACTGGTAACACAAACTCTTATACAAGCTTGTTCACCCATGCCTTCTTCTTCCATGAGGTTGGTGATTTTTATGCGTGCACTGTCGCTGACTTGTATCATTTTTATTTGGATTAAATCTACATTGCAAAAGTACAAAACATGACGAATTAGACAAATGTTTTTTCCGGTGACAATTTTAGTTTGCACTGGATTATTGTATTTGGCTTTATCTCTGGTAAACGCTTGTAAATTAGTGTTTAGTTTTAGTTTCTCTCCTTTTAATTTTTTGTGTGATGCGGCATACACGGCTAAACGATTAAAAAGCCTTACCTTGGTCAAAAATTTTTTATGGGTATGAAAAGACAAATTTACGTTGTGCTGACTGTCTTATCCGTCATGCTTTTGGGGAGATGTCAGTCGGGTCAAACACCAGAAAATGAAAATATTAAATCGTCCTATGACGAGGGTAAGGCATTGGCTTCTAAATATTGTGAAGCTTGTCACGCCAAGGGTAGTGGCCGTATGCGTGTTGCCCCTTCGTTAAATGCAGTTCGCACTCATTATTTGGACGCTTTCCCGGAGGAAGAAGATTTTATTTATGCCATTGTTGATTTTGTACGTCACCCAAGCAGAGAAAAATCAGTAATGCCCGGTGCGGTTGAAAAGTTTGGCTTGATGTCGGCGTTGAGTTACAGTGAAGATAAAATTGAGTCCATCGCTAGATACTTGTATCACGTCGATGAATCTGAAGGTGAAGAAAAAGGCAAGGGAAAACGCAAGCGCAAGCACAAAGACCAGCAGCCGAGTGAAGACATTGTTGCCTTTGCCATGCAGACCAAAAAGGCGCTCGGACAGCAGCTCATGCAGGCCATAGAGCGGGATGGTCCAGCTGGTGCCGTTGATTTTTGTCACATCGAAGCCATTCCCATTACAGATAGTATGTCGGAGCACCTCGGCGTGAGTGTTCGACGTGTGAGCGACAAGCCGCGTAATCCTGATAATGCAGCCACACCTGAAGAGCGAAAAATTCTCAAGCGCATGTACAAACAGATGGAGCGTCGGGGAGAAGCTTTTGCCTACTCCGATAAAGAACTTGGTCGACATTACATACCCATCACCACCAATGCCATGTGTTTGCAGTGTCATGGCGTGCCAGGTAAAACCATTGATGTGGCAACATTTGAAGCGATTAAGGAGGCTTATCCAAACGATAGTGCGGTTGGGTATGATGTGGATCAGATTCGGGGTATGTTTGTTGTGACTGAGTAACTTTCTATTTGGGCTGCTGTCGGGTTCTATATTTATATAATCACAATCCCCGACTGGCTTATAACTGATTTAATACTCAGACACCAATTTGACGGTTATCTCACGTAGATATCCATTCACTACCTTTGCAATATGATTCGCCATTGCAAATACATCTTGTTACTTCTATCCCTAGGAACCATGCTCTCGGGATGCAGATTGTTAAAACCTTGCGATTGTCCTTCGTTTTCATATCAATCAACCAATGATAAAGAATTTAGACGCCTTAAAGCCTTTTCTTCCGGACAACACATTGCCGCTTTTACAGCCTTTGATGAACAAATACCCGCTGTCGATAAAAGTCGTTAATCCGCGGAAACGCAAATTGGGTGATTACAGACGGGCTGTTCCGCCCAGTCAGGTTCACCAAATTACGGTCAATAACAATTTAGATTCGGTTCAGTTTCTCATTACCTTGGTGCATGAGTTGGCGCACTTACATGCCTTTGAAACTTATGGTTATAGAATAAAGCCCCACGGCAAAGAGTGGAAGCATACCTACGCTTCCATGCTAAAACCTTTCGTGCCTTATGTGCCGACTGATAAGCAAGCTGAGGTGATAGATCAAGTGCAAAAGCCAAGAGCTACCACCACGCCTGTAGATTTTGAAGAACGCATCGCTGAGCAAGAGCGCGCAGGAGGCGTCAAGCTAAAATCCTTGCCTACAGGCGCTGTGTTTACCACCCACCACGGAATGCGTATGCAAACCATCCGCCCCTTGCGGACTTACATTTTGTGCAAAGATCTTGGCAGCAAACGCCTTTACCGGGTACATGGCATGGCGGTTGTGAAGCCGTTGTAAAAGACAGTGTGTTGCACGCACGGAAGCAGGGAAGTACATTAATTTTTCATTCTTAATTCTACATTCTTAATTCTACATTCTTTAAATCATATCTTTGCCCCACACAAATAAACCACATGCACGTAAACATCCCCTTTTCCGGAAAAGTCAAAGTAGGTATTTTGGGCGGCGGACAGCTCGGTAAAATGATCATTGATGAAGTGATGCGTTATGATATACACATAGGTGTATTAGACCCCTCGGCAAATCCACCGGCTGCTGCCTATGCACATGAATGTGTTCACGGTGATTTTCGAAATTACGACGATGTGATTGCTTTTGCCAAAAATTATGACGTACTCACCATAGAGATTGAAGACGTCAATACCGAGGCTTTGCGCAAGTTACAAGCAGAGGGTAAAAAGATATTTCCTCAGCCGGAGGTTGTCGATATTTTTCGCGATAAATGTGTGCAAAAGGATTTTTACAACAACAACAATATCCCCACCTCGGCTTATCAAAACCATTCGATCAAGCCTGTCTCTCCAGGTGCATTTCCATTTGTTTGGAAATCGGCCACTGGCGGTTATGACGGCAAAGGCGTTTCGGTGATTAAATCTCAGTTGGATTATGAGCTACTCCCGGATGTGCCTTGCGTGATTGAGCAGTTGGTAGATATCGACCGTGAAATAGGGGTGGTGGTTCATCGCAATGCTTCCGGTGAAGTCGTGGCATTTCCTCCTGTAGAAATGGAGTTTCATCCGGAAGCTAACCTTGTAGAGCTGGTATTTATGCCGGCGAATATTTCACCTGCTTTGATGGACCAATCGGTTGATTTGGCATGTTCAGTCGCACGTGCAACTGGTATAATAGGGACTTTGGCGGTGGAGTTATTTTTAACAAAGAATGGAGAATTGCTGGTCAACGAGTGTGCCCCCCGCGTTCACAACAGTGGTCACTTAAGTATTGAGGCCTGTTTTACCTCGCAATTTGAACAACACATTCGCGCCATACTGAACTTGCCACTTGGCGACACCTCAGCAATATTGCCAGCGGCCATGGGTAACGTGTTGGGCGATGCTGGTTCCTCTGGCCCAGTAGCATACACCGGCGCAGAGGATTTGCTGCAAACGCCTGGATTATATTTGCATTTATACGGAAAAACAGAAACCCGACCGTATAGAAAAATGGGGCACATCACGTGCATCAACAAAGATGTGGAAGTGGCGCGGGAAACGGTCAGGAACTTTAGAAAATCATTTAAAATACACGCATTATGATCGGAATTATTATGGGGTCACAAAGTGATCTCGCCGTTATGGAAGAAGCTGCAAACGTATTGAGCGAGCTCGGAATTGCCTTCGAGATTGATGTGGTTTCAGCTCATCGCACACCAGAAAAAATGGTGCAATATGCCCGAGATGCCCACAAGCGCGGCATTAAAGTTGTTATTGCCGGCGCTGGAGGGGCTGCGCACTTGCCCGGAATGGTTGCTTCTATCACCCCTTTGCCAGTTATTGGCGTTCCCATCAAATCAAGCAATTCTATAGATGGATGGGATTCGGTACTGTCTATATTGCAAATGCCCTCGGGTGTGCCTGTTGCAACAGTTGCTTTAAATGGGGCAAAAAATGCAGGCATACTTGCCGCACAAATGGTGTCACATTCCGATGTCAAACGTCTCGAGGTAATTATTCGTTATAAAGAAAATCTAAAGCAAAAAGTACAGCAGATGTCAGACGCGGTCAAGCGTAAAGAGGGATAGTGTAACACACACCAGCATGATAAAAGTGAGTAAAAGGAATGCGGGTTATGTGGTAGGGACGGTAGCGGTATTTACCAATATAGCATTGTTCTTTCTCAAAGTTTGGGCGGGCATTGTCTCAGGTTCCTTAGCCCTAAAAGCCGATGCTTGGCACACCCTCACCGATTCGGTTACCTCCTTGATTGTCATTATTGCCAACAAGCTTTCCTTGAAAAAGCCGGACAAGGAACATCCATTTGGTCATGGTAGATGGGAGCAAATTGCGGCCTTAGTTATAGCCTTTCTCTTGGCGGCCATTGCTTATGATTTTATTAAAGAGGCTTACGCGCGTTATACAGCGGAACAAACCGCCGATTTTGGCACCATAGCCATTGTGGTGACGGTGGTGTCGATCTTGATCAATGAACTGTTGGCGCAATATGCCTTTCGCATTGGAAATAAATTTGACAATACCAGTATAAAAGCCGATGCTTGGCATCACCGCACCGATGCACTTTCATCTGCCCTGGTCTTGGTGGGGATTTTTGTGTCCGGCTGGTTTTGGTGGATAGATGCTTTTATGGCTCTGGTAATTTCCGCCTTACTGCTTTATGCAAC
>JAIUMB010000085.1 GCA_022565745.1 Cryomorphaceae bacterium
ATGGAAGGTATTTTGAGGAGTTCAATGAGTTCGTTAAGAAATCGATCTTTGTTTGCTTTGATGTATGGATGCATAACTTTTTATTTCTGTTTGCACAAAGGTACGTAGGGTTATGGGCAAAAAAAAACCGGCCATTTGGCCAGTTTTTTTTCATAAATGAAAAGTTTAAACTTCTTCACATTTTATTTCTACAGTCATACCACCTGCAGATTGAGACTCATTTAGGTCATCGCAGTCACTTGCGTTGTCGATGTCGCTAAAGTCAATTGTTTCAGTGATAGCTGTGCCATCAACTTCTTCGCCGTCGATGTAACTGGCACAACGACAATCTTTTTCAGAACTACAAGATGTTAATCCGAACAATCCGGCAATAGCCAAAGAGAAAAATACTTTTTTCATGGTAAATTTATTAAAAGGTTTCTTAAATCGAGCGCAATATAGTAATAAAAGTTAATTGGGAAGCAATTTTTTAATTTTTTTTGTAATCCAATGTTGAAAAAACAACACGGTGGATTATTTAGATACGGTTAAGTCTATGTTTATCAATGTGTCACAATTTTGGGCAGGAAATAGTTCTAAGCCTTCTTTTATTAAGCCATTATTTGAAATACTCCAAGAATAAACCGCATTCAAGTCATCATTGTAAATTTGAACTGGCCGCAATCCATAGGGCTCTCTTAATCCCAAGATTGAAAAAGTGTCGGTTGTTGATTGAAAAGGATATGTGTATTTGTTGTTGTTAATTGTAACAGTATCCGTTTCAGAAAGGCCATCAAAACTTATGGAAGTGATGCCCTTAATATTTTCGGGAAGTTTTTTGTAAACATTGCCCACATTCGTTTTTCCGGGTTCTATGCGAATCATGAGCGTTGAATTGTTTAATGAGATATATGCACCTTTTAGATCATCATTAACAAATGTGCTTGGCCAAGATTTTTCTTCAAACTCAAATGTGAAACGCCCGTCTGAATTCGTGGTTGTTGTATATGCAAAGCCATCTGGTTCTTTGCTCATGCTCGATAAGCTCGGGTCTGATGAATAACTAAATTCAAGGTTTACACCAGCTGCAGGCGCCATGGTTTGACAGTTTTTGTATAAGACACCTGTGATTTCATGTTGCTCAGTTTTTGAGCAAGCCAATATGATCATACACGCAAACGTCAGAAGGGTAAATTTTTGTATCATGTTGAATTTTTTAGGAACAACAAATCATATTTTTCAATCTGGTTTCATAAATATATGATTGAAATTTGTAAATATTAATGCGTTGTTATTCAAAGTTTATATTTTTTCCTGCAACCATCCCAGAGGCCCATGCCGCTTGAAAATTAAAACCTCCGGTAATGCCATCGATATTGGCAAGTTCTCCTATGATGTATAAGCCAGGAATGTCTTTTGCTTCCATGGTTTTGAGGTTAATGGCCTGGAGATCGATACCGCCGGCGGTTACAAACTCTTCTTTGTATGTGCTTTTTCCCACTGCATCGTAAGTGTCGTTGAGGATGATTTCGGCCAGGCGATTTTGCTCTTTTTTTGAAATATCCTTAAAGGCCGTATCGGTTCTAACATCTGCTCGTTGCAACAAATAACGCCACAAGCGTTTGGGAATAGACTCTGGTCGGTTGTTGGTCATCGTTTTATTGGAGTTAAACGATTGAATGACGTCTTCATGTGTCATGTCTTTTAGCCATTGTAAACGCACTTTGTACTGATACTGGCGTTCTGCCAGTTCACGTGCGGCAAATGCCGATAACTTTAAAACTGCTGGCCCGCTTAAGCCCCAGTGGGTAATCAACACCGGTCCGGAGAATTGTTGTTTGATCTCCGGTAGATATACGGTAGCATCTTGTACGCTTAAGCCCATGAGGTCGTTCAATGGCTGGTGTTTTATGTTGAACGTAAACAACGAAGGCACCGGATTTATAATGGGCAGACCGAGTTTCTCCCATAACATCAATCCGCTTCGTTTTGGACTACCCCCGCTTGCAGCGATGACCTGGCGTGCTGAAATGGTTTTGTCGTTGTTGATGGTGAGCGAAAAGCCGTTTTCTATTTTTTGAATGTCGGTAACGGCTGATTTTAATCGAATGTCTACATCTTTGGCACTTTTCAAAAGCGCGGTAATGATGTCTTCAGAATTGTCGGAAACGGGAAACACCCTTCCGTCGTCCTCGATTTTTAGGGGCACACCACGATCGGTAAACCATTTCATGGTATCCTCACATCGCCATTGACTAAAGAGGGGTTTTAACGATTTCCCGCCGCGTGGGTAGTTTTTGACCAGTTCATTGACCGACATAGGGCGGTGGGTCACATTGCAACGGCCACCACCGGATATGCGAACCTTACTGAGTAGTTTGTTGGATTTTTCCAGCACCACTACGTTAGCTCCTTGCTTTAAAGCGTGAATGGCGGCAAACATTCCGGCCGCTCCGCCGCCAATAACCACTACGTCAACCATACCCAATAAATATAATAAACGGAGAATAGAATGAGAAATACCAAGCCGCCATAACTCATCCATCGACTAAACTGGCCGGGTTGTGCCGATAAAGGCAATTGCTTTATGGCGCGAATGTTGAGCCACGCAATCACTGGTGCACTTAAGAAAGCAATGGTGGTGGCCAGTTGTACCAAGGCAATCATTTGTCCTGAAAACCAGGTGGTAATCACAAAGGCCATAGCAGCGGTGATGTAAACCAATGGCTTATAGTATCGCATGGGCAAGACCTCTTCCTTTGCTGCCTTATTTTGATTGGCTTTTAGGTAGATGCACGTGCGCGGGTAGGCATCCAATACCGTTAATGTGGTGGAAAACATACATGCACAAGCAGCAAGAACCACCAGCCAGTATGCGTTACCCAAAACAGACTGATAAACACTCATCAAGTGCGCGGAGAAGGCAACGGCACTGGTTGGAATTTCACCTTCACCGTGAAAGAGAAACAAAGCGCCCAATAATAAAAAAAGAATGGCAAATCCGGTTGTGCCCCAGTATCCAACTCTAAAGTCCCAGGGATTGTACCTTTTTTTACCTTTGGAGTTATTTGCCGAAAGCGTCCAAGTAGAATGCCAGATGCTGATGTCAAGTGGTGCGGGCATCCATCCGAGTAAGGCCACTAAAAAGGCGATGTCAACGGCATTGGTCCAAGAAAATACCTGAACATCAATTTTAGGCATGGGTAATTGAAGGCCAATTAGAACAGCCGCAATGGTAGAAATGGCAAGTACGATAACAATGTAGCGGATCACTTTGTCAAGTATTTTATAGGCACCGGTAGTTAGCAAAACAGATGAAACGATTAGTAAAATAGCAATAATCATCCATTCAGGGATGGGGATGAGAAACTGAAACAAACCTGCCGTGACCATGGTGACAGTAGCTTGAACAATGAACATGCTCAATATGGTGATGATTGAAACAAGTGGCCATCCCCAACGGTTGTCTTTGGTATAGGCATAAATCAAACTTTTTCCGGTAACTTGAGCATATCGTGGTCCAGCCTCAAAAAACGGCCATTTTAGCAAGTTGGTAATGAGTATAATGGGGATAAAGAATAGTCCGTACAAGGCGCCGGCTCTGGTGCTTTGAACCAAGTGTGAGACTCCGATGGCTGCGGCGGCAAACAAGAGTCCGGGGCCAATGTGTTTTAAGAGAGCGAAGAAATGTCTTAGGGCATTTACCATGATGAGAAATACGCTTGTTTATAAAACCAGCAACAAAGGTGAAACATTTAAATGAATTATGCTTGACCATTTACATTTTGGGCAATATTAACGTTTGAACTTTACCCAACGCATTAATTTTGCAAACTTTAAAAACGACACAGACCAGGTGGGAAAGAACAAGAGAGATTTGGGTGAACGCAGCAGGCTTTATCACCATTATTACAAGCGTACCGGTGGGTATTCCTTTTTGGGAAAAAACCTGATAAAGTTGTTGCTTGTATTGGGTTTTTTTGGCGCCTTATTATATGTGCTTACCTCGTATGTGATAGACCTCAACACCATCATGTGTGATTGGTTTACCCGATTGCCTGCGGCGTTGATTGTTGGCACCTTGTTCTTATCGGAAACATTCTTAGGCCTTCTTCCACCAGATATGTATATCATTTGGGCAAAATCACTGCCCAATACCTATATCATGGTTTTTATATTGGCCTTAAGCAGTTATGCGGGAGGATTAATAAGCTACGGATACGGCACACTTCTATACAAAATCCCCACCATTGAGTATTGGGTTGAGGAGAAGTTTGCCAAGCAATTTGCACAGATTAGAAAGTTTGGTGGTTTATTGGTTTTTTTAGCGGCCATGGCGCCATTGCCATTTTCGCCGGTAAGTGTAGTTGCTGGGATGGTGCGTTTTCCCTTTCGTTTGTTTTGGACCATTGCCTTGGCGCGGTTTGCACGTTTCTTTTTATATGCCATCATACTGTATTCGACGCTTTCAAACTTTGATACCTGCCAGTAGTTCACTTACGTGATGTTTATCACCTTTGATGCGGAGGTGATTTCCGTACTTTTGCATTAATTAATATCAAGTATCATGGGACTTCTATCGGCGCTATTCGGGGGTAAACAGAAAAAAATCAAAGCATATTTGGAACGTCATGCAACGTTGTTGGATGTGAGGACGCCGGGAGAGTTTAAAACTGGTTCGGTAAAAAATGCGGTAAACATTCCTTTGGATAAGTTATCGTCAAATCTTAAAAAGATACCGCAAGACAAACCCGTGATTGTATTTTGCAGAACAGGAAGTCGCAGTGCAATGGCCAAACGCATTTTACAGCAAAAAGGTTTTGACGTGCTCAATGGCGGAGGCTGGGGCAGTGTAGATTCTGCAACCTAAAGTTGACCTTCTTTAGCTAAAATTTTTTTTGTAATGTTTAAAAAGTTGACTGCGCTATTGGCGCTGTTCATTTTGTCGTTGTCATTAGCCATGGCACAACATCAGGATGTGTTAGAAAAGCCAGACATGTGGAAGGGTAGCGGCAAATCATCGGATGATACCACGTCGTTATTTGGTGCATTTAGGGGCGGAAGCGTACACGGTCACTTTCGTTACATGTTTATGAGCACCAATAATCAAGGCGACTTACAAAATTTTTGGGCCAACGCCGCCGGTGGAGGTATTCGCTATCACACGGCTCGCTTTCATGGCTTTTCATTTGGCGTTAGTGGTTTTTACATTTTTAATATTGGCTCACACAATCTTCAAAACCCAGACCCTACTACCGGTCAACTCAGTCGGTATGAGGTGGCTTTATTCGACATTACCAATCCACACAACACCGAAGATATGGATAGGCTGGAGGAGTTGATGATTACATACAAGTTTTCCAATACTGAAATAATTTTCGGTAAGCAATTGTTAAACACGCCTTTTATAAATTTACAAGACGGCCGAATGCGCCCCACGGGTGTCGAGGGTATTTACTTCGACTCAAAAGAATGGAAGAACACACATATTGAAGGAGGGTTTATTTATGCATTTTCTCCAAGGAGCACCATTCGTTGGTATAATACTGGAGAATCCATAGGTGTTCATCCCATGGGCTTTGCTACTGATGGGCAGCCACACCAATACCGAGATAATATTTCATCATCAGGTGTTGGTATTTTAGGTATTCATCACAAACCCACATCATGGTTACACATCCATGCGTGGGATTTCTACATTGATAATGTTATGAATACGGCCATGCTGCAAGCAGATGTAAATGCTCAAAAGAATGTTGGTATTATTGGAGGACTTCAATTGGTGGCTCAGCATGCAGTTAATTTTGGCGGTAATAAAAATCAAGCGCTATCCTACGTACCCAAAGATCATCAATCCTATGTGTTTGGTGTTAGAACTGGTTACAGGACGAATATTTGGGAAAGCACATTAAACTATAACCGTATTACAGACCACGGCAGATATCAATTTCCTCGAGAGTGGGGTAGGGAGCCTTTCTTTGCCTTTATTCCGCGTGAACGAATAGAAGGAATGGGCGATTTACACGCCGTTTCCACGCGTTTGCGTTACAACCATCCACGGAGAGAAATATGGTCGTCGCTGTCCATTGGTTACGTTGATCGTCCAAGTCCGTTTGAGCATCGTTTAAACAAATACGGTATACCATCATACATACATACCAATTTAGACTTACACATCAATCATAAGGGTTATGCCAAGGGGTTAGAAACATATATATTACTCATGGCGAAGATTAAAACATCGTCTGAAGATTTGCCGGCCAATTTCATCATAAACCGCGTCAATTTATTCCATACTTCCTTGGTGTTAAATTATCACTTTTAAGTTGGCGTTTCCCATTATCCTCACGGTCATCATTAACTTTGTAGAAATTTATAACAGCCCATGTCTCGATCACTCTTAGCATCCATATTTACCTTTCGTTGTCCCTCTTGTCGTGAAGGCAAACTTTTTACCAATGATAACCCTTATCAACTAAGAAAGCTCACATCTATGCACGATAAGTGCCCCAATTGCGGACAAAACTACCTGCCTGAACCTGGTTTTTTTTATGGGGCTATGTATGTGAGTTATGCACTTACAGTTGCTCAATTCGTAGCCGTTGTTGTGTTGTTGAACATCTTCTTTGATCCTGGAATTTGGGACATTGTTATCACGTTAACGGTGGTTATGTTTATTTTATCACCACCTGTTTTCCGTTTGGCCCGCTCTATATGGGCACATATGTTTATTAAGTCAAAAAAGAAAAACGATTAATATCAATACTGGGGTCAACGGGTGTTTGTTCGAGCATTAAGTTTGCTAGGGACTTTGACAGATATGGAGCCATTAAAATGGATCGGCTTCCCAGGCCGTTGAGAAAGTATATATTATTAAACTTTGGATGTTGACCGATGATTGGTTTGCGGTCTTTTGTAGCTGCGCGAATACCGACGTCTTGTTTGATGGTGTTTACGGAGCCGCGGTAGACCGTTTTTAGTGATTTCAGTAGTTCTGCTTTGCTGGATTCTGTGATTTTCTCACTTAAGTCTCCGTGCACATACGTGGCGCCTGTTTTGAAATGACCTTTTTTTTCTAGGGGAATGAGAAAATGTTTGAAATGGAGAATTTTATCAAACGCTTTATCCTCTTCTAATTCAACGGTAAGCAACTCCCCTTTAGATGGCCTAAATACATCTTTAGGATAGAATGGGTTATCCATTGCTGCTCGCCATCCTTCGGCAAACACCACTGCGTCAAACGTCATATTTTTATAAGCTACGGTTCCATCTTCAATTGACAATTCATCATGTTGAAACACATCCTCAATTATGTGATTTTTCATTTTTTGCTGAAAGCCTTCAAGAAGCAAAGCGGTGTTGCACCAGCCGGTTTGCTGAACAATTCCCAAACCGAAGGGAGAATTTTGCACGTTAACATCATGGATGATATCACCCAAAAAAGCAGACCATTTCTTGTTGTCTTTCAAGTTATACCAGTTGTTTTGTTCTTCTGCATCATGAAGTACGCGATATATGTCTGATGGAAAATAAAATTGCGTGTTAATGAATGCTTCTAAATCTCGATAAAAGACATCTAAATTAGAAAGGAAAGCTTCTGCGAGATGAACCATTCTCATTCGTTTAAGGACAATGGGATTGTATAGTCCACTTGCAATACGAGAAGCTTGAGACATACTTGGTTGGTCAATCCAAGTGACATCTACTTGTTTTTTATGCAACGTAAAGCCAATGGAGGTTCCGGCTATACCTTGACCGACAATCAGTACTTTGTTCATGGTTATATTAATGCTATTCAATAAAAAAAGACGCACAGAGGCGTCTTTTTGTTTTTAAGTAAATAAGGAGCTTTAGTATTCCCAAAGGTCACTTTCGAAATTCCTAAGTTCTTGTTTAATACGCTTAGATTCCAACAGTTGATCGAGGTTGTTTCTTCGCTTATAATCAGCTATGGCTCTGTCATAAACGTTATCCTCTTTGATGATATTAGAATCGAAGAATCGCATTTTAAAGACCTCATCAAACGTCATTCGAGCAGCATTATTTTGGCGATTAAAGGCCACATTAGTGGCTAAAGCATAACGTGCATCAGGGAACCACACCCAAAATAACGGATAGATATCTTTACTCTTAGGATGCTGAACAGTCGGAGCTATACCAATGATATAGTTTTCCAATTGTCCACGGCGCTTGTCCATATACCAATCACATTTTACTGTATAGTAAAGTACATCTTTAGCCGTAACTGTAATGGTGTCGATGTAATCCCATTCAAAAGGATTATCACGATTCCAGGCGGTATCAACTTGCATTACGTTTCTGGCGATTTCCTCAGGGGTGTATGGGATTTCAAAACGGTCGTCAGCAAATACCTCCATGATGGTTCCTTCATTCATAATACCATCGACAAGCACATCAAACAAGCTCTTGCGGTCCGGAAGTGGAACAACCGGATAGTAAAGATGATGATTCGCCTTTTCACGAATGTTAATCCGCTCCCAGTGGCGAACGGAAAACATCTGATCAATTTCTCTTGGTAAAGGGAAGTCAATCACTTGATTGTTGTGATATATTCTTTCTGCTTTAGAGATTGGTCCGTCGTCTTCAGGAGACAAAACCTGCCCGAAACCATTCGATAACCCTAGTGTTAAGGCTAAAATTGTCAATGAAAAGCGTTTCATACCTTTATGTTTTATAGTTATAGGAATTTGAACCAATGAATAAACCAAAATTAGTTTACATCAAATACAACATCTGATATATCGGTAACATTAATTCCTTTGGGTCCTTTGGCTTTGATGTTACGAACAACGATGGTTGATCCAGGACGTAAAGCATCAATTCTCTTTTTAACACCGTCGTCAAAACGTGTGCCTCTGATGGTTTGGGGCGGGAAACCGGGAACGACCACGTCAAAAGAGAGAACTTGAAGACTTAGATCAAATGGAAAGTCTTTGTATTCAGCTTCAATTACCGCGTTTTTAACCGCGTTTTTAGAATAAATTGTAGAACGGTTTTTCAGCACCATTCCAGTTGCAGGAGGGAGACCTTTTATTCTAAACTTTTTACTTTGACGGAAAGGTTTTCCTTTTACGCTAACAACAATATCAACTTCGGTTCCTTGAACTTTAGTAACATCAGCAATGTAGCTTCCATCGCTTTGGCGACTAAGGCCAGGTCCTGACACCTCTAAATTGGAAGGATCAACACCAGGCACACTGATTTCAAGGGGGTTATCAACACCGCGATAGAGTACGTTCATTTTGGTAGGCGATATTACTGCAGAAGGAGGTGCCACTGTGTAGCTTTCAATAAATTCTCTTTCTACGGCACTTTCACCACTTCCAATTCGAATAATACCTCCCCAAAGACGCTCTCCAGTTTGGTTAGCAGCAAAGTTAACCAGTCCTGCACCACTTCTAATTCGATCGGGAGAAAGCGGCGTGCCCTCACCAATACGGTTTGAGTCGCGATCGTATTCAAAAAGGATGATTTCGGGCTCTTGCGTCTCATCAAAAGCTGCTAAGAACACCTCAGCTCTGAACGAGTCACCTGTGGTCACGTAAGTGGACTTAGGCATAACCACAGCTTTTACACCGGTAAACTTTAATGTTCCGGCATCAATTTGCTTTTGAAGCTCAGCAATAACACTTGCTTCAGCAGACCTTACTTTTGACTGATAGCTTGAGAGAAACGTCATAACACCAGCAAGAGGAACATGGTCAAAAAGCACTTTTTCCCACTCGGCTGTTGCCATACCATCTTTACTAATGGGTTGAGGAGACGTGTCAAACTCTTTTTCTAAAGTAGCAACCAATTGTTCGTTGCCTTCAACCATAGATACAAGTTTTTCTCTAAAC
>JAIUMB010000086.1 GCA_022565745.1 Cryomorphaceae bacterium
ACCTCACCATTTTCAAAAAATGGTTTGAGCAAGGCCATTCGTTCACGTTTGTCTTGTTCGCTACCGGTAAATGGCACATAATACGCCTTACCCTTTTCGTAACTAAATGCAATGCCCACCAATTTTGCATCAATGCTAATCAGAGATGTTGTCTCGGTGTCAAAGCAAACGCTTTTTTGAGAAAGCAATACCTTGACCAATTCTTTGATACCGGTTTCGTCGTTAATACATTGATAGTAATGCTCATAACTACTAAGATCAGTTTTTGTAGTGCTGTCGGCTTCAATTTCAGAAAACAAATCTGGGGTTGAAGATGCATTTGTTGTTGAGACGGGCGTTATGCCTTCACCATTTATAAACGTTTCGCTAAATCGCTTCCAAAGGGTTCTAAATTCAAGCTCCTCAAAGAGGGTTTTTACTTTATCCATATTGGGCTCATCCCAATGGAAATTTTCAGCGTTAAAAGATACAGGAGCATCGGTGAGGATAGTGGCGAGTTCTTTTGATAAAAGGGCTTGTTCCTTATTGGCCCGCACTTTTTCACCCAATTTACCTTTGATCTCATCAGCGTTTTCTAATACGCCTTCCAAGGTATCAAACTGTGCGAGAAGTTTTGCCGCTGTCTTTTCCCCAACGCCAGGAATTCCCGGAATGTTATCTACTGCATCACCCATTAAACCAAGCATATCTATCACTTGATCTATGCGCTTAATATTCCATTTTTCACAAACGGCTTTTTCATCCATTATTTCTGGTTGTCCTCCACTACGAGCAGGCTTATACATGTAAACTTTTCCGGGGCGTATAAGTTGTCCGAAATCCTTATCTGGAGTCATCATATACACTGTAAAACCTTCGTCTGAGGCTTGGTGAGCGAGTGTGCCTATCACGTCGTCGGCTTCATAACCTTGGGCGAACATAATGGGAATATTCATAGCAGTGAGTAGGGCCTGGATATAGGGGATTGCCGTTTTAATGCCTTCCGGAGTTTCATCTCTATTGGCTTTATAGGCCTCGTATGTTTCGTGTCTGGAGGTAGGGCCTTCTACGTCAAAAACCACAGCCAAATGGGATGGCTTTTCTCGCTTCATCAAATCCATCAATGTCGTGGTAAAACCAAAAACGGCAGAGGTATCAATGCCTGTTGACGTTATTCTAGGATTTCTTGCAAAGGCAAAATATGAGCGAAAAATAAGGGCATATGCATCTAAGAGAAATAGTTTTTTGTCGGTGTTGCTCATGAATGTGGGGTTAAATGGTTGTATTGTCAATCATTTCAATGGTTAGAATGATGGAGTGTCTATATTTTTAATGATCTTCATCTTCAAAGGTTTTAACATTGATTTTTTGCCTAGGTATTGATGTTAGACAATTAATCAAGAGGCATGGCATTTATGAAACTCTAGAGGCGTTGTTAAGCCTTCGAATTTAATTCAACCACTATTTCAACTTATGGCTTTTCTTATCGTATTTATCCTCTAAATCATCCAATTTTGACTTATTCCACATACTCACTCCAATAAAATATGCAGCGCGTCCAATCATGTGTGCGCCTACGGGAGCGGTAAGTAGGATAAAAACAAGAATGGCCAAAACCCTTGATGTCACAGAAAAGTCTTTAAACGCAAAAGTAGAGGCCACCAAAATTAAGCCGACACCCAAGGTGGCTGCTTTAGTAGTAACCGAAACGCGCATATAGAAATCAGGCATACGCAAAATACCAACGGCTGCAAGTAGAATAAACAATGCGCCTGCAGTACTCAATACAACAATCCAAATGTCAGTCATCTCTTTGTCTTTTTTCTAGGTAATAACTAAAAGCAATGGTTCCCAAAAAGGCGATTAAGGCAAATATCATAGCAATGTCGAGAAAGGATGCTTTGTCCGATACAATCGCGTAAATTGACATGATGCCAATACCTATGGTAATCAGAAGGTCCAATGCTACGACGCGATCTGAAATTCCCGGCCCAATGATGAATCGTACAAAAACCAATAAAATTGATACGCTCAATATCGGCAAAATGATCATATAAAGGTATTCGTTGGTGCTCATCTCAATATATCCAATAGTTTTCGTTCAAACCCATTTTTTATACTTTGTATGAATGCTTCTTTGTCTTCAACATACATCGCATGAACATAGATGGTTTTCTTGTCGTCGCTCACATCCATGCTTAAGGTTCCCGGGGTCAAGGTAATAAAGTTAGCCAGTAAGGTAATTTCGAGTTCTGTTTCAGCATCGAGGGGTATGCCCACGATGGCGGGTTTCATGTAGTTTCTCGGCGTAATGACATCGTAGGCAACTTGTATATTGGCCTTAATCAGTTCTTTGATAAAAAACCCAAAAAATACGAGGATTTTTGGGACGCGACTGAAGTATTTGGCCCGATCTGTACCTCTGGTAATTACCCATAATACCGCATACGATAGAATGAAGCCAAAAATAAAATTGCCATAGTCAAATTTCCCGGTAAGTGCTGCCCATACCAGAGTAAGCAAGATGTTCATAAGGAATAAACTACGCATGCTTATGGTTGATTTACAGGGTTAGACAATACGGCATCTATGTATACAGATGGCTGGGTAATTTGATCGGCGACCAGTTGGCATATCTCTACAACTCTCGATGCATTTAATCCAAGGTATAGCGATACAAAAGTGAGTATAGCTATGGGTAAAAGTATAGTGAATTTTTGGATTTTTGGTAAATCATACCAAACAATGCGTTTCTTTGCTTCTGCATAGTTGGGGTGTTTTTTCCAAAAAGCTGCCAGCCAAATCTTTATGATGGCAATTAAAGTAAGAAAGCTCGCCGCTATGATGCCACCGATGATCCACCAGTTGAGGTCGTTAAACGATGCTTTTAACAAAAATAACTTTGGCCAAAAGCCAGATAAAGGTGGGGTGCCAACCAAAGAGAACAAGGCTAAGGCAAACATAATCGACAAGTAGGGGTAGCGATTGTACATTCCACCTAGGTTTTCCAAACGAAAACTACCACGCAGTTTGTAAATCAAACCACTGATCATAAAGGCATTGGTTTTTACAATAATATCGTGGAAAAGATAAAAGACCATTCCGATAACCGCTATTGTGGAAAACATTCCCAAACCGGCAATCATAAAACCAATATGACTAATGATGAGAAAAGAAAAAATCTTGCGTATGTTTTGCTGAACCAATGCGCCCATTGCACCTACAACCATTGAGCTCACTGCCAGAACAATCAATATACCGCGAATAAAAGGATCGTCGATAAACAACAGCGAAAACACGCGAATCATAGCGTATACACCCACCTTAGTGAGTAGTCCGCCAAAAATTGCCGAAACAGCTGCTGGCGGTGTATGGTAGGAGGCCGGAAGCCAAAAATACATGGGGAAAATAGCAGATTTAATTCCAAAGCCTACGAGTAGGAGAACAGCTGCGGTATTGATTAATCCGTTGTCTTCACTCTGACTAATTTTTAGCGATAAATCGGCCAAATTCAAACTGCCCAGCAACCCATATAACATGGCGATTCCGGTAAGAAATATGACCGAGGCCAAGAGGTTCATGGTCACATATTTAATGGCGCCCTCGAGTTGTGCTTTTTCGCTGCCTAAAGTGATGAGAACAAATGAGCTAATAATGATGACCTCAAACCATACATAAAGGTTAAATATATCCCCGGCTAAGAAAGATCCATTAAGTCCCATCAACAAAAATTGTAAAATAGGGAAATACCCAAAAGATGCTCGGCCTTGGCCAATCGATACTACGGAAAATAAGCCCACACAAAAAGCGGCGAGTGATGCCAATAATACGAGTGACCCACTAAGGGCGTCGGCGACGAATACGATGCCGTAAGGCGCCGACCAACTACCAGCATTCAGTGTGAGGATGTCGCCACTATAGGTGCGCATGGCCAACCAGAAAGAGGCCAGAAGTGTAATGCCGTGCCCAAGGACTGTAATGTAGCGTTGAATTTTTGACTGATTCCAAAAAAACATCAATACAATGGCCGAAACAAGAGGCAGTAAAATGGGCCAGATGACTACGTGTGCAATCATATTTCGTCGGTGGTTATCATTTCTTCAATGTCGTCTGTTTTCACTACACGGTAGGCACGTTTTACCAAGATAATGGCATAGGCTTGTAGGCCAAATGAAATAACAATGGCAGTGAGTATAAGAGCTTGAGGTATGGGGTCGGCATAAGCATCTAAAAACACTTTGCTTTCTTCTGGTATGATGGGAGGCTTGCCTTTACTGATTCTACCTAAAAGAAAAATGAGTAAATTGGCGCCGTTGCCCAGTAAAATTAGTCCGATGATTAAGCGAACCATGGAGCGGCGTAGTATTAAAAATATACCCGCAGCATATAAAAGTCCGATGGTCATGGCTAAGAGAATTTCCATGCTTAGCGGGTTTCAGATATGGTGAACAATATGGTTAAAGAGGCACCAATAACAACCAGATATACGCCAATATCAAAAAACAAGGCGGAGCCCAAACTGCCAATAACCGGAACGGGATCTTTTTTCCACACACCTGTCATAAAAGGTTGATTGAGCAGCATGGGAAACATGCCACTTATGGTTGAAATGGCCAACCCAAAGGGCATAAGAAATCCGGGGTGTATTCGCATCAGTCTCTGTGTATGGGGCAAGCCATTGGCAAATGCGTGTAAAACAAAGGCAATTGCGGCAATCAGGCCTCCTACAAAACCACCTCCTGGCAAGTAGTGCCCGCGCAACAATACGAAGATGGAAAATAATAGCAGCAAGGGCAGCAGATATTTTGATGCGGTTTTTAAAATGATGGTATTCATAATTACTCCATTTTTTCGTTTTTGCGTAAGCGCAGTTTTAATAAGCTGTAAACACCAATAGCAGCGATGCTTAGTACGACGATCTCAATCATGGTATCGGCGCCTCTGAAGTCAACCAGAATGACGTTGACTACGTTTTTACCTTTGGCTAATAAATACGCATTAAGCGCATAATAATCGCTGATTTCACGCTCCGGCATTCGCTGCAGAACTTCCAAACTAATGATGGTCATCAGCCCACCAACCGATAGCGCAACCAGTCCATCCAAAATATGTCGCGGAGAAAAATCCAATCGTATAAACCTGGGTAGGCGGTAGAGAACCAGAACAAACAAGATAACAGTTAAGGTATCGATGGTAAACTGTGTCATGGCCAAATCCGGTGCCGAGTAAAAGACAAATATGATACAGAGTGTATAGCCAATTACTCCCATTGCCGCAACAGCGGCCAATCTGGATCCGGAAAATAAAGTAAGGAAAACGCTGATGAATAAAATACCAACGGTAATGCCTTCATAGATGGTGATGTTGGTGAGCATCTCTTGGTCAATGGTGAAGGTGGTTTCCGATAAGACAACGTAACCAAGAATGAGCACCAAAAAGCCCAAGATGACCAGCAAGTAAATGCGCAGCTTGCCATTTTGCAAAGTCTTTGTAACCCAATCGGAAGATTGTATAAAACCGTTGGCTATAGCGTGCAACAGTCGCTTTGGACCAAATTGTTCAGCGTACTCTATAAAGCCGAGTAATCTTGCGCCTGGGCGAATAATGGCATAGGTTAAAACCCCCAGCCCCATGGTCAAAAGGCTTAAGTATAGTACAGTGTTAAAGCCATGCCATAGCTTTAAATGAATGTTTTCGGTGTTGCCAGAAATGGCGGTTGCCACGGGGTTGATCAATGAATCGTTGATCAACGCAGGAAAAAGGCCAAACAACATCCCCAAAACAGCAAGTACAGCTGCGGGAACCCAAAGAGATGGTGTGGGAAGATGAATGTCTTTATGTGATATTTTTTGGCCTCTAAAGGGCAGCCACCCAACGAGTAGTCCGGCTGCAAAGAGCATGATATTGGTGAGTACGCTTATTCCGGTAAATAGGTAATTCAGGCCTGGAAAAGCAAGGGTACTTTCATAGATGAGGTCCTTGCCAAGAAACCCAACACTCGGGGGTACACCTCCGTTGCTCCATGCAGCGAGTATGCCTACAATAAACAATGGCATCATCGCGGTTTTTAGACCGCTGAGTTTACTGATGTCTCTGGTTCCTGTTTCGTGATCAATAGTTCCGGCAAGCATGAAGAAGGATGCCTTGTAAAGTGCATGAACAAGTATGAACAATGAAACGGCTGCTATGGCATCGCTGCTTTGCAATCCGAGTAAAAAAACCATAATACCTAATGCAGAAACGGTTGTGTAGGCCAATATGGACTTCATATCGGTTCGAAACAGCGCTTGAAAAGCAGCGTATATCATTGTTACGCCACCAAAAGAAATAAGTGCTGTATTCCAAATGAGCGTATCACCCAACACAGGAGAAAAACGCGCCAGCAGATAAACACCTGCTTTAACCATGGTGGCTGAGTGCAGGTAAGCGGACACTGGTGTGGGCGCCTTCATTGCACCAGGTAGCCAGAAGTGAAAAGGAAATTGCGCTGATTTGGTAAAAGCGCCGAGCAGAATAAAAATGAGCATGGGAGCAAACCACGCGTGACTGGTTATTGCAGCGATGACTTCGGGGTTACTCATCTCTGCGATGGAGTAGGTGCCGGCAATTTCACCGAGAATGATGAACCCACCAAGCATAACCAACCCACCTAGTCCGGTAATTGCAATGGCCTGTAAGGCAGATTTCCTCGATGCTTCGTCTTCGTTTTTAAACCCAATGAGAAAAAATGAACTGATGCTGGTCAGCTCCCAAAAAATAAAGAGCATAATGAGGTCATCAGACAAAACCACACCCAACATGGCCAACATAAAAAGCAATAAAAAACTCTGTAGCCGCTGGGTATATTTTGCACCTTTCATGTAGCCATTGGCATAAATGAAAATCAAACTGCCTATACCGGTAATCAAAAGTGCAAACAAACGACCCAATCCGTCAACGGTAAACGACAGCTGGGTGGGCAACAATTCGTGTGACCACAATACTGCAGTTTGCTTACTGCCGTCAAAACCCAATAAGAAAAACAAAAATGCACCAATTGGAATAAGCGGACTCAATCTACTCCGCACACCATTTTTGCGAACCGAAGGAATGGCTAAGACAATGATGTACAAAAGAATGCACACGAACAAAATGGGTAACTTTTCTACAGCAGAATCCATTGATTTTTCAAAGTTTTGATGCGCTAAAAATACATTACAGCTGGCAAAGAAAAACCGCAGAAGTCAAGTTAATGAACATCTGCGGTTAGAATTAAGAAAGCCATAAAACTTTCCAATAAGCGAGTGTGGTTATTTCACTGCTGCAGACACTTTTGGTGCGCCGTTCAAGATTTCATCGCTGGCTTGTGAGGCAAATTTTTCAAAGTTCTTGTTAAACTTCTTCGCCAATTCAGCAGCGGTTTCGTCATAGGCATTTTTGTCTGCCCAAGTATTGCGTGGATTGAGAATCTCGTCGGGAACATTTGGACAATTTTGCGGAACCAACACGCCAAAAACTTGATGTGGCACAAAACTGGTATTCTCCATTTCTCCATTGAGAATGGCCGTAATCATTGCACGTGTGTATTTGAGCTTCATGCGACTTCCAACACCGTAAGGACCTCCAGACCAACCGGTGTTGACCAACCATACGTTGGTGCCAACATCTTTCATTTTTCTGCTCAGCATTTCCGCATAACGCGTGGGGTGTAGAGGCATAAAAGGTGCGCCAAAACAAGCAGAAAATGCCGTTACTGGCTCAGTAATGCCAGCTTCTGTACCAGCAACTTTTGCGGTATATCCAGATATAAAGTGGAAGGCCGCCTGACCAGGGGTGAGTTTGCTTATGGGCGGGATGACACCATACGCATCACATGTCAAGAAAAACACATTCTTGGGATTGTCGCCCATTGAAGGTATTTGAATATTGTCAATGTGGTGAATGGGGTAACTCACGCGGGTGTTTTCAGTTATAGAGCTGTCTTTATAGTCAACTTCATTGGTGCCTTCTTTGAAAACCACATTTTCTAAAATTGCACCCGGCTTGATGGCGCGGAAGATGTCTGGTTCTTTATCTTCGCTTAGGTCAATGACCTTAGCGTAGCAACCACCTTCGAAATTGAATATTTCGTTGTTTGGTGTCCAGCCGTGTTCGTCGTCACCAATAAGCTTTCTCTTAGGGTCGGCAGATAGGGTAGTTTTACCTGTTCCAGAAAGACCGAAGAACAACGCGGTGTCACCGTCTTCGCCAATGTTGGCAGAACAGTGCATTGGTAGCGTGTTTTTCTCAGTAGGGAGAATGAAGTTGAGGGCAGAGAATACGCCTTTTTTGATCTCACCCGTATATGCAGTGCCACCAATAATGATGGTCTTTTTGGTGAAATTTAAAATGGCAAAGTTGTGCTGTCTGGTACCATCAACGGCCGGGTCTGCTTTGAAGTTGGGAGCGTTGATGATTAACCAATCGTTTTTGAAGTTATCCAATTCGCTGTCTTCAGGACGCAAAAACATATTGTATGCAAACTGGTTGCTCCAAGGAAATTCATTGATGACTCGAACATTGAGACGATAATCGTCGTGCGCACAGACATAAGCATCGCGAACGTAAAGTTCTTTTCCGCTTAGATAGTCAACCATTTTTTCTTGAAGTTGATCAAATTTATCGGCGGGAAAACCAACATTGATATCGCCCCACCATACTTGATCATTTGTTTTGTCGTCTTCTACAATGAAACGGTCTTTTGGAGATCTACCGGTAAATTCTCCGGTACTTACTGCAATGGCTCCATTGTCAGCAACTTTAGCCATTCCCCCGTCTACTGCAGCTTTTGAAAGCGCTTCAGGACTAAGGTTCCAGTGGGCGTTGGCGCCCATAATTCCAAGTTGCTCTAAATAGGACTTTTGTGATTCGTTCATGAGTATTTATATTGGTTTTGAATCTGTTTGCAAAGGTAGGTAAAACGAAACGTTTTGCTTTGTGATTAATCATCCAAAGTCGAGTTTTTTTTAAAAGTTGTCCACAACCATGTCAACCAACCGAGTATTAAAAGCAGGCCACCTATAGGGGTAATAGGCCCTAACCATCGGGCTGAAATGTCAACCAATGGCAGTAATGTGAGTCCGTAAATGGAACCCGAAAACAAGAGCACACCTGTGGTTATTAAAACCAGCGGCGCCTTCGGCATCTCTTTGGTTTGCCTTCCGTAAATTCCCAATAAAATGAGGGCAAATGCATGATACATTTGGTACCTTACTGCAGTTAAATATGAAGAAAGTGCTTGCGCTTCTAATACATTGGCCAATGCATGTGCACCCAAAGCACCTAAGGTTACGCCTATAGCCGCTAAAACAATGCCTATTCTTATTGATGTCATAAATTTGGTATTAGCATTTTAATTCAGTTTTTTCCGTGTCCATTTTTACCGCTTTTGAGGGTGCTTACACAAGAAGTCTCACATTAATAACATTTGTTTGGGTAGAATGGTGTAGTATGTTTTGTTTTTTATCGGGGTTATAGGATGTTATTAAACTCTCTTCGAAAATGAGGGTAAACAAAAAAGGTCTCAGCTATATCGTTTTGCCATTCTTTTAAATCGCTTTTACATATATCAACCAAATATCGACAAAGTTCAAGTCTTGAAGGATCATAACGCAGAGCCTTTAAGGCACGAAAAACATCTTCTTTTGTGCACCCGTTTTCTGTAAAATAACGGCGCAGCAAACGAACGCGATCAAACTCAAATGAAGCTTCATTTAACGCCGTCCATACATCTATATCATTATATTCAATCGCTACATTAGTAGAATGAGAGGGCAGGGTGTCTACAGCTATTTTTGTCTCAGCAATTGACGGTTCTTTTTCAGTATCTTCATCAA
>JAIUMB010000087.1 GCA_022565745.1 Cryomorphaceae bacterium
AACCGTCACTACGCACACGTTGACTGTCCTGGTCACGCCGACTATGTAAAGAACATGGTAACGGGTGCTGCACAGATGGACGGTGCCATTTTGGTTGTTGCGGCTACCGATGGTCCAATGCCACAAACTCGTGAGCACATCCTTCTTGCACGTCAGGTAGGTGTTCCACGTATCGTAGTATTCCTCAACAAAGTTGACCTTGTTGACGATGAGGAGTTGATCGAATTGGTAGAAATGGAAGTACGTGAATTGCTTTCTTTCTATGAGTACGATGGCGACAACACCCCAGTTGTTCAAGGTTCTGCACTTGGTGCATTGAACGGAGAGCCTAAGTGGGTTGACACTGTACTTAGCTTGATGAACGAAGTAGATAGCTTCATCGAGATTCCTGAGCGCGACGAAGAGAAGCCTTTCTTGATGCCTATCGAGGACGTATTCTCTATCACTGGTCGTGGTACAGTTGCTACTGGTCGTATCGAAACAGGTATTGCCAACACTGGTGACCCAGTTGAAATCATCGGTTACGGTGACGAGAAATTGACCTCTACCATCACAGGTGTGGAAATGTTCCGTAAGATCCTTGACACTGGTAAAGCTGGTGACAACGTAGGTATCCTACTCCGTGGTATTGAGAAGTCTGACATCCGTCGCGGTATGGTTATCTGTAAGCCAGGTAGCATTAAGCCACACAGCAAATTCAAAGCTGAGGTTTATATCCTTAAGAAAGAAGAGGGTGGTCGTCACACGCCATTCCACAAGAAATATCGTCCTCAGTTCTACTTGCGTACCACTGACGTAACAGGAGAGATCAACCTTCCTGATGGCGTTGAAATGGTAATGCCTGGTGACAACCTCACCATCAACGTAGATTTGATTACGCCTGTAGCCATCAACAAAGGTCTTCGCTTCGCGATTCGTGAAGGTGGTCGTACCGTAGGTGCTGGTCAGGTAACTGAAATCATCGAGTAATTCGATAATAATTTAGGTTAATAGGTGTCCCGGAAACACAGCTTTTTCGGGACGCCTTTTTCCGCTAAATACGGGTGTAGTTCAATGGCAGAATAGCGGTCTCCAAAACCGTTGATGGGAGTTCGAATCTCTCCACCCGTGCCAATTAAAAACCATGGAAAAGATTCGTATATACGTTAGAGAATCCTACCTCGAGCTTGTCAACAAGACCAAGTGGCCTACGTTGAAGGAGCTTCAAAAGAGTGCGGCGGTAGTAGCTTTGGCCTCGGCCATCATTGCAATGGTGATTTACGCCATGGACCGCAGCATTCGATTTGTATTAGAGGGATTTTATAACCTGTTTTAAACTAGGGCAGCCGTATGACAACTTCAGAGAAAAAGACCGGCATGCAGTGGTACGTTGTTCGCGCCATTAGTGGGCAGGAAAATAAGATAAAGAACTACATCGAGATGGAGATCCAGCACAATAACCTGCAGGATTATCTCGGTCAGATTTTGGTGCCAACCGAAAAGGTGTATCAGATTCGCAACGGGAAAAAAGTTTCCAAGGAGCGCAATTACTTCCCCGGTTATATTATGGTAGAAGCCATTTTAGACGGTGAAATGGTACACACCATTAAGAATGTCACCGGCGTGATAGGTTTTTTGGGTGAAACCAAGGGGGGAGACCCCGTGCCATTGCGTGAGAACGAAGTGAAACGCATGTTAGGAAAGATGGATGAACTCAGTGAAATTCCTGAGCAAATCAACATTCCGTATGTCATTGGCGAGTCGGTAAAGGTTATCGACGGACCGTTTAGCGGATTTTCAGGAACCATTGAAAAGGTGAATGAAGAAAAGCGCAAGCTAGAAGTAATGGTGAAAATTTTCGGGAGAAAAACACCACTCGAACTTAGCTACATGCAAGTAGAGAAAGAAAGTTAACAACAATTGATGTGAGCTCGTTAGATACTCGCTAAGCTTCCAACTGTAGAGTATCAACGTTTCAATTTTAAGCAATAAAAAACGACCAATAATATGGCAAAAGAAGTTTCAGGCCTGATTAAACTACAGGTTCGTGGCGGCGCTGCTAATCCATCTCCACCAGTAGGTCCCGCATTGGGTGCCAAAGGTGTGAACATTATGGAGTTCTGTAAGCAGTTCAATGCCCGTACCCAGGATAAAGCAGGTAAAGTATTACCCGTTGTGATTACGGTGTATTCCGACAAGTCATTTGACTTTGTCGTTAAGACCCCTCCGGCTGCCGTTCAACTGATGGAAGCTGCAAAAATCAAAGGTGGATCATCGGAGTCCAACCGTAAAAAAGTAGGTAAAGTATCTTGGGATCAGGTGCGCGAAATCGCGAAAGAAAAAATGCCTGACTTGAACGCGTTTACCGAAGAGTCTGCCATGAAAATGGTAGCTGGTACGGCTCGTAGTATGGGTCTTACCATCACCGGACCATCACCTTTTAATTCCTAAATCATGGCAAAATTGACCAAAAATCAAAAAGCCATCCGCGAGCTTATCGAAAAGAATAAAACCTATTCTTTAGACGAAGCTGCAGGATTGGTTAAGGATACAAGTAAAACCAAATTCGACGCGTCTGTTGACTTGGCCGTGCGCCTAGGTGTTGACCCTCGTAAAGCCAATCAAATGGTTCGCGGTGTGGTAACCTTACCACACGGTACTGGTAAAAACGTTCGCGTTTTAGCACTTGTACCCGCCGATAAAGAACAAGAAGCCAAAGATGCTGGAGCCGACTTTGTTGGTTCTGATGAGTATCTGGCAAAAATCAAAGATGGTTGGACCGATGTTGATGTTATCATCACTGTTCCTGCTATGATGGGTAAGCTTGGACCACTTGGCCGTGTACTCGGACCACGCGGCTTAATGCCCAACCCCAAATCTGGCACGGTAACCATGGACGTCGCCAAAGCTGTATCTGAAGTTAAAGCCGGTAAAATCGACTTTAAAGTAGACCGCTACGGTATCGTTCACACCAGTGTTGGTAAAGCATCGTTCGACAAGGATAAAATCCGGGAAAATGCAGCGGAAATGATTAATACGCTTATGCGTCTTAAGCCTGCGGCTGCTAAAGGTACCTACATTAAAAGTATCTACCTCTCCAGTACAATGGGCCCCGGCATTCCTATTGATGCCAAATCAGTTTAATGTTCCAACCCATTAATCTTCACACGAAATGACTAGAGAAGAAAAAGCCGCAGCCATCGGTGTATTAACCGAAACCTTGAAAGATAACAATGTGATTTACATTGCAGATATTTCTGGGCTAAACGCTGAAGATACAACCGCCTTGCGTCGCTTGTGTTTTAACAAAAACATCACGATGCAGGTAGTAAAGAATACCTTGCTCCGCAAAGCGATGGAGCAAAGTGAAAAGAACTTCGAAGACCTTTATCCAGTTTTAAAGGGCAATACCAGCATCATGATCGCTGAAGCAGGTAATGCTCCCGCAAAATTGATACAAAGTTTTAGAAGTAAAAAGCAGGAAAAACCAATCTTAAAGGGAGCCTTTATTGAAGAAGCCATCTACATTGGCGACAATCAATTGGAGGCGCTGAGCAACATTAAGTCGCGCGAAGAACTCATCGGCGATATTGTTATGCTCCTTCAGTCTCCCGCTAAGAACGTTGTTTCTGCGCTTAAATCCAGCGGTGGTACCATCGCAGGGCTGCTTAAGACGCTCGAAGAAAGAGCGCAATAAAAGCGTACGCACTCAGCTTCCATATAGTGTTTACCGATTGACTAATTTTAAAAACAACTGATCATGTCTGACATCAAAGAACTTGGCGATAAGCTCGTTAACCTTACTGTAAAAGAAGTAACCGAACTTGCTGATTACCTAAAAGAAGAATACGGAATCGAACCTGCTGCCGCTGCTGTTGCAGTTGCTGGAGGTCCTGCTGCTGGAGCCGGCGAAGCCGCTGAAGAGCAAACCGAATTCGACGTTATCTTGAAAGCTGCAGGTTCTTCTAAACTAGCTGTTGTTAAGCTTGTTAAAGAACTTACAGGTCTTGGTCTTAAAGAAGCCAAGGAAATCGTTGACGGCGCACCTAAAGCAATCAAAGAAGGTGTTGCTAAAGACGAAGCAGAAGCACTTAAAGGCCAACTAGAAGAGGCCGGTGCTGAGGTTGAATTGAAATAACAACCTCCCTCAATTTTAATGGTTTAGGCTTGATTTATCAGGCCTAAACCTTTTTGCGTTAATAAAATATTCACTTCTATGGCGAGTTCTGTGTCCACTTCTTCAACCAATGAGCGTATCAATTTCGGCTCAATTAAAACTCCTCTTGAATATCCAGATTTTCTCGATATTCAAATTAAATCCTTCCAAGACTTCTTCCAATTGGAAACCAAATTAGAAGACAGAAACAACGAAGGTCTCTTTAAAACATTTTCCGAGAATTTCCCCATTACCGATTCACGTAATCAGTTTGTGCTCGAATTTCTCGACTATTTTGTGGATCCTCCACGATATTCTGAAGAAGAATGTATCGAACGTGGTCTCTCTTATAGTGTGCCTCTCAAAGCGCGATTGAAACTCTATTGTACCGACCCGGAACACGAAGACTTTGAAACCATTGTACAGGATGTTTACCTCGGTACCATTCCGTACATGACGTCTCGTGGTACTTTTATCATTAACGGTGCCGAACGCGTTGTCGTTTCCCAATTGCACCGTTCTCCAGGGGTGTTCTTCGGACAAAGCTTCCACGCCAATGGCACCAAGTTGTACTCCGCCAGAATTATTCCTTTCAAAGGAAGCTGGATCGAGTTTGCAACCGACATTAATGAAGTGATGTATGCCTACATCGACCGTAAGAAAAAGCTTCCCGTAACGACGCTTCTTCGTGCGATTGGTTATGTACGCGATAAAGATATTCTAGAGATTTTTGACCTTGCAGAAGAAGTGAAAGTGTCAAAAACCGGTTTGAAACGCGTTACCGGCCGTCGTCTTGCCGCTCGTGTTTTGAAAACGTGGGTGGAAGATTTCGTGGATGAAGATACTGGTGAAGTGGTAAGTATCGAAAGAAACGAGGTCATCATCGATCGCGATGAAGTCATTAGCAAGGATAATATTCAGCTAATACTCGATGCCGAGGTTCCAACGATTCTTCTCCACAAAGAAGACATCGAATCTTCTGAGTATTCCATCATTTACAATACGCTCCAAAAAGACCCTACCAACTCTGAGAAGGAGTCTATGGAGTATATCTACCGCCAATTGCGTAACGCAGAACCGCCTGATGAAGAAACCGCTCGTGGTATCATCGACAAGCTTTTCTTCTCCGAAACGCGTTACAGTCTTGGCGATGTTGGTCGTTACCGACTAAACAAAAAACTTGAACTCGACATTGAAGGTGATAAGCAGGTACTAACCAAAGATGACATCATCAGCATCATCAAGTACTTGATCAAATTGGTTAACAGTAAGGCAGAAGTCGACGATATCGACCACTTGTCTAACCGTCGTGTTCGTACCGTAGGTGAGCAATTAGCCGCTCAATTTGGCGTGGGACTTGCCCGTATGGCACGTACCATCCGTGAGCGTATGAATGTGCGCGACAATGAGGTATTTACCCCCATTGACTTGATCAATGCCAAAACATTGTCGTCGGTAATCAATTCCTTCTTTGGAACCAACCAGCTCAGCCAGTTTATGGATCAAACAAATCCACTGGCCGAGGTTACTCATAAGCGCCGTTTATCTGCGCTCGGACCCGGTGGTCTGTCTCGTGAACGCGCCGGATTTGAGGTGCGTGACGTCCACTTTACCCACTACGGACGCCTTTGTCCGATTGAAACCCCAGAAGGACCAAACATTGGTTTGATTTCTTCGCTTTGCGTTTATGCTAAAGTGAATAAACTAGGGTTTATCGAAACCCCTTACCGTCCTGTTGAAAACGGTAGTGTTCGATTTGATAAAGCACCTATTTACTTGAGTGCTGAAGAAGAAGAAGGACACATCATCGCTCAGGCCAATGCGCCTGTAGGCAATGCCGGTGAATTTGAAAACGATAAAGTGAAAACGCGTTTGGCCGGTGACTTCCCAATCCATGAGCCCAATCAGGTGTCTCTTATGGACGTAGCACCAAACCAAATTGCTTCGATCTCAGCATCTTTGATTCCTTTCCTTGAGCATGATGATGCCAACCGTGCATTGATGGGCTCAAACATGATGCGCCAGGCAACACCTCTTTTGTTGCCTGAAGCACCTGTAGTAGGTACCGGATTGGAAAGACAAGTAGCCCGCGACTCACGCGTACTTATCAACGCAGAGCGCAACGGTGTGGTTGAATTTGTCGACGCCCGCGAAATTCATATTCGCTACGAATATTCCGAAGACGAAAATCTCGTCTCTTTTGATGGCGACCTCAAGGTGTATAACCTTGTTAAGTTCCGTAAAACCAACCAAAGCTCTTGTATCAACCTTCGCCCTATTGTCAACAAAGGACAAAAAGTGAAGAAAGGGGAAGTGCTTTGTGAAGGATACGCCACTGAAGGCGGTGAATTGGCATTGGGGCGCAACCTACAAGTGGCGTTTATGCCATGGAAAGGGTATAACTTTGAGGATGCCATCGTGATTTCTGAAAAAGTGGTACGTGAAGACATCTTTACCAGTATCCACATCGATGAATACACCTTGGAAGTTCGCGATACCAAAGTAGGTACAGAAGAACTGACCAACGATATCCCTAACGTTAGCGAGGAAGCAACAAAAGACCTCGACGAACACGGTATCATTCGCATTGGTGCAGAGATCAATCCTGGAGATATCCTCATCGGTAAGATTACGCCAAAAGGCGAGTCTGATCCAACCGCTGAAGAAAAACTCTTGCGTGCCATCTTTGGCGACAAGGCTGGTGATGTGAAAGATGCATCTCTGAAAGCGCCCCCAAGTTCTTATGGTGTCGTTATCACTAAGAAACTGTTCGAACGCGCGTTGAAAGACAAAAAGTCTCGCATCCGCGAAAAAGAGGAGATTCAAAGACTGGACGAAGAATATGCGGAAAAAGAGCAAGAACTTCGCGCTACGTTTATCGAAAAACTAAACATCATTGTAGCCGGTAAAACCTGTCAGGGCGTTACCAACGACCTCAATGAAGTGGAAATTGCCAAGGGTACGAAGTTTACCCAAAAGGTACTTAACGCGGTTGACGATTACACCCGTATTGCTGGTGGTACTTGGACAACCAGCGACGATAAAAATGAGCTTATCGCACAATTGATTCACAACTACAAGATTAAAGTAGGTGATATTCGCGGTGCTCTTCGTCGCAAGAAGTTTAACCTCAGCGTGGGTGATGAACTTCCTGCCGGTATCCTTAAGCTCGCCAAAATTTATGTGGCTCAAAAGCGTAAACTTAAAGTGGGTGATAAAATGGCGGGTCGTCACGGTAACAAAGGTATCGTGGCCAAGATTGTACGTCAAGAAGACATGCCGTTCCTCGAAGATGGAACGCCAGTAGACATCGTACTCAACCCGCTTGGGGTACCATCGCGTATGAACATTGGTCAGATTTACGAAACGGTACTTGGATGGGCTGGTAAAAAACTCGGTAAGAAGTTTGCCACGCCAATCTTTGATGGAGCGTCTATCGACCAAATCAATGCACTTACGGATGAAGCTGGTATACCAAGATTTGGTCACACCTTCCTCTATGATGGAGGTACCGGACAACGTTTTGACCAAGCGGCAACCGTTGGTGTGATTTACATGCTTAAACTCGGCCACATGGTTGACGATAAGATGCACGCCCGTTCTATCGGACCATACTCGCTCATCACTCAGCAACCTTTGGGTGGTAAAGCACAGTTTGGTGGACAGAGATTTGGTGAAATGGAGGTTTGGGCCATCGAAGCATTTGGTGCGTCGAACATCCTTCGCGAATTACTCACGGTTAAGTCCGACGACGTAATGGGTCGAGCAAAGACCTACGAATCAATTGTAAAAGGGGAGGCCTTGCCACAGCCGGGCATTCCTGAATCGTTCAATGTATTGTTGCACGAATTGTCTGGATTGGCATTGAAAGTCACCCTAGACTAAGATTGGTTCGCAGTTTTTAACATTAAACAACATTCTCATGGCTTTTAATAAATCAACGGATCGCAACGCTTTTAGCAGCACGTTTAAATCAATCACCATTAGCTTGGCTTCGCCAGAGTATATTCTCGAGCGTTCCAGCGGTGAAGTGCTTAAGCCGGAAACCATCAACTATCGCACACACAAACCCGAACGCGACGGTTTGTTTTGTGAGCGCATCTTTGGACCGGTAAAAGACTACGAATGTGCCTGTGGAAAGTACAAGCGCATTCGTTATAAAGGAATCGTTTGTGACCGTTGTGGTGTAGAAGTAACGGAGAAAAAAGTGCGTCGTGAGCGCATGGGACACATCAGTTTGGTGGTGCCTGTAGCGCACATTTGGTACTTCCGTTCACTACCTAATAAAATTGGTTACTTGCTGGGATTACCTACCAAGAAGCTCGATATGATCATCTATTACGAGCGCTATGCAGTTATTCAAGCCGGTGCCGCCACAAAACCCGATGGTGAACCATTGGCGTTTATGGAGTTCCTCACTGAAGAAGAATACCTTGAAATTTACGATCGCTTACCGGTAGAAAACCAATATCTTGACGACAGCGACCCCAATAAGTTTATCGCTAAAATGGGGGCAGAAGCCATCTTAATGCTTCTGCAACGCATCGACTTCGACGAGTTGTCTTACCACTTGCGCGATCGTGCCAACAAAGAAACCTCACAGCAAAAACGTCAAGAAGCGCTAAAGCGCCTACAAGTTGTAGAGGCCGTAAGAGATGCCAACAGTCGAATCGAAAACAAGCCAGAGTGGATGGTCATCAAAGTGGTGCCCGTTATTCCGCCTGAACTTCGTCCGTTGGTGCCTTTGGATGGTGGTCGATTTGCAACTTCTGACCTCAACGACCTTTACCGTCGTGTTATCATTCGCAACAACCGCCTAAAACGCTTGTTGGAAATCAAGGCCCCAGAGGTGATCTTGCGCAATGAAAAACGTATGCTCCAAGAGTCGGTAGACTCCTTGTTTGACAATACCCGTAAAGCGACGGCTGTAAAAACCGACAGCAACCGTGCCCTAAAGTCACTTTCTGATTCACTCAAAGGTAAGCAGGGTCGTTTCCGTCAAAACTTGCTCGGTAAGCGTGTGGATTATTCAGGTCGTTCGGTCATTGTTATCGGACCTGAATTGAAGCTACACGAGTGTGGTATTCCCAAAAACATGGCCGCAGAACTTTACAAGCCGTTTATCATTCGCAAAATGATCGAAAGAGGTATTGTAAAAACCGTAAAATCGGCGAAGAAAATCATCGATAAGCGCGAACCGGTTGTTTGGGATATCCTCGAAAATGTAATGAAAGGACATCCTGTACTGCTCAACCGTGCTCCAACGTTGCACCGTTTGGGTATACAGGCATTCCAACCCAAAATGATTGAGGGTAAAGCCATCCAATTGCACCCGTTGACGTGTACGGCATTTAACGCCGACTTTGACGGTGACCAAATGGCGGTTCACCTTCCTTTAGGACCAGAAGCCATTCTTGAAGCCCAGTTGTTGATGTTGGCCTCGCACAACATTCTCAACCCAGCCAA
>JAIUMB010000088.1 GCA_022565745.1 Cryomorphaceae bacterium
AAATGTAGGATGTAGGATGTAGGATGTAAAATGTAGGATGTAAAATGTAGGATGTAAAATTATCACGATGGATATGTAGAGGCGCGATTTATCGCGTCTTTAAAATTAAAAATTAAGAATTAAAAATGTAGGATGTAATGGCAGTATCGGCGGATTCGTTTTTTTATTGGCCAATAGATTGAAACGGTCGGAGGTCGGAGGTCTGGGGTTGACAGCTGGTAATAGAAGCTTTTTCTCTTTCTATACATGCCTAAGGCTACAATAAATAGAATATTGGCAATTTATATGCATCCGCAAAACCGACCTCCGACCCCCGACCTCCGACCAAACCATCCGGCTAATATTACCATACGTGAACCCATGCGCGCGTAGCGCCCCATGCCTCTACCAAATCTGTGAACCAATTTTATCTATCAGCGTTATTTGTTTGAAACGCATATGAGCGCTATATTTGTAGAGTAAAAATCAAACATTATGAGCAAGGAAGAAATGTTGAATTTGGAAGCGCGATTTGAGCGCTATGTAGCTGAAGAAAACAAAGTTGAGCCGAAAGATTGGATGCCGGAGAAATACCGCAAGACATTAATTCGTCAAATCAGTCAGCACGCCCACTCAGAAGTGGTTGGTATGTTGCCCGAAGCCAATTGGATTACCCGCGCACCTTCGCTTCGCAGAAAAGTGGCTTTGTTGGCCAAAGTACAAGACGAAGCCGGACACGGTTTATATCTATATTCTGCAGCCGAAACGCTTGGTGCAGACCGCCAGCAATTGGTTGAGGACTTATTAAGTGGCAAAGCCAAATATTCAAGTATATTTAATTACCCCACCCCTACTTGGGCCGATATGGGCGCCATTGGTTGGTTGGTTGACGGAGCAGCCATTGCCAATCAGGTGATGCTTTGCCGTACATCCTACGGGCCTTACGCTCGTGCCATGGTACGTATTTGTAAAGAAGAGAGTTTTCACCAACGCCAAGGCTACGAAATTATGATGGCATTGGCTGCTGGTACGCCTGAACAAAAAAGAATGGCTCAAGATGCACTTAACCGTTGGTGGTGGCCATCATTGATGATGTTTGGTCCTACCGACGACAACTCGCCCAACTCGGCACAGTCCATGAAGTGGCGTATCAAGCGCAAGAGCAATGATGAGTTGCGTCAAGAATTTATCGACAAAACCGTTCCCCAAGCAGAATTTATTGGCCTAAGTATCCCCGATCCCGACTTAAAGTGGAACGATGAAACCGGTCATTATGAGTTTGGTGCAATCAACTGGGATGAGTTTTACAATGTGATAGCCGGCAATGGAAAATGTAACAAGCAACGTCTTGAAGCCCGAAATAAAGCACATGACGAAGGAAGATGGGTTAGAGAAGCAGCTAATGCATACGCCGAAAAAAGAGCAAAAAGACAAAACGCCTCCTCTTCCGTCGCCTAATTTTAAACCAATTACCTAAACCAATAATGAGCCAAAAAGACAACTGGAAAATTTGGGAAGTTTTCATCAGAAGTAAAAATGGCATCAGCCACAAGCATGTAGGTTCTTTACACGCGCCAGATGCCGAAATAGCCATCAAAAATGCGCGCGACGTATATACCCGCCGCTCTGAAGGAATAAGCATTTGGGTGGTGCCTTCCGATGCCATTACCGCTTCACGTCCCGACGAAAAAGAACCGTTATTTGCACCTGCAGACGACAAAGTGTACCGTCACCCAACATTTTACGATATACCGGATGAAATTGGACATATGTAAAACTGGAGCGCTGCGGAGATCAACGACTGGAGAGGGATAATGAAGAATGAAGAATGTAGAATGTAGAATGTAGAATGTAGAATGTAGAATGTAGAATGTAGAATGAAGAATGTAGAATGTAGAACCAGAGCGCTTCGGAGCTCATTGACCGGAGGGAGATAATGAAAAATGTAGAACCGGAGTGTAGCGGAGCTCAATGACCAGAAGGAGTTAATGTTAAATAATGACGGCTGAATTTATTTGAGTATTTGACTTGATTTGCAGCGGTGGGTTAATGATTTTAATGATCAGTAGTTTTGTTTTCAAGCTGCAATAAATCTTTCTTTTACTTGCAACGCATAAACGACTAAACAACTAAACGACTAAACAACACAAATGGACGATAAAACCAAATACGTACTACGCTTGGCCGATAACGCCCTGATTTTGGGTCAAAGACTGGGAGAATGGTGTGGTCACGGCCCCGTTTTGGAACAGGATATTGCCCTAACAAACATTGCATTAGATTTGATTGGCCAATCCCGCATGCTTTACCAGTATGCTGCAGAGTGCAAGGGAGACGGAAGTACGGAAGACGACCTGGCCATGAAGCGCGATGTATTTGACTTTTACAATGTTTTATTGGTTGAACAACCAAATGGCGATTGGGGCAACACCTTAGTGCGCCAGTTTTTCTACGACACGTATAACTATTATCTATACGAATTCTTGTGTAGTAGTAAAGACGAACGCATCGCAGAGATTGCCCGCAAGAGTTTTAAAGAAATCGCCTACCATGCTCAATTTAGTGCCGAGTGGATCATCAGACTTGGCGATGGCACAGAAGAAAGCCACAACCGGGTTCAACAATCGGTTAATGACTTGTGGACCTACACCGGTGAAATGCTCACCCCTGATGATTTGGATAGAGATATGCAAGCCAAGGGTGTGGGACCAAATCTGGACGATATTAAATCAAAATGGCTGCGCAAAGTAGAAGAGATTCTCGACCTAGCTACCCTAAAAAAACCAGAAGGAACATTTATACAAACCGGCGGAAAAGTTGGAGAACATGGTGAATACCTCGGCTTTATATTGGCTGAACTTCAATTTATGCAACGGGCTTATCCTGGGATGAGCTGGTAGCTTTTGCCCTAAATACAAGAACATGATCGACACCATCAAGAACATATTAAGTGAAGTTAAAGACCCGGAAATACCGGTGTTAACCATAGAAGATATGGGCATTGTTCGCGACGTAAGTGTTGACATGAACAATAAAGTTACCGTTGTCATAACACCTACTTACAGTGGTTGTCCTGCCATGGATACCATCGAAGACGACATTAAAAAGGCGCTTAATGAAGCTGGTTATGAAGTTGATGTAAAAACCATCTTAGATCCACCTTGGACCACCGATTGGATGTCAGAAGACGGTAGAAGAAAATTAGAAGAATACGGCATCGCACCGCCTGTGAAAGGCATGAAAGACAAACGCACCCTTTTTGGAAAACCCCCTGAAGTACGTTGTCCGCACTGTAAATCCATGAACACCTCTCTCGTCAGTCAATTTGGGTCAACACCCTGCAAATCTTTGTTCAAATGTGGGGATTGCGCGGAGCCTTTTGATTATTTCAAATGCATTTAATCTGTTTGTCTGTATAATCAAAAAGTGACGCCTTGTTCGCGTACATCTTAGTGTTTACTCAGCCCTTCTGATTGTTTCATTTACAATAATTTTCAGCAAAGACTTGTCGATCGCCCTTCACCAATTCGTATGGTACACCACTGCTTTTAATGAGTTTTTCATAAATCTGAAAAATCTCATCTCTTTTCTGTGGATGCTCTCGCAATGGATCATCTTCCCAAGGGATATCAACTGCACATAACAAATACTTGTTAGGCAAGTTTTCTTTCCACATTCGATGGACGTTTACATCTACTTTTCCATAGCGATATTTTGACCAGATGACAATGGTTAACAAGTCTGTATCTGAGAAAAACAAATCTTTTGCCTCAGATTGCACCTGACTGATGACTTCTTGTTGTCCGATGGCAATCAACAATAAATCACTATACCCATAGCTGTTCTTACCAGACAAATACACCCTGGCATATTCTGAGGCACTTTTAACCGAAAACCTATTGGCCAACATTCGTGTAAGTGTACTTTTCCCGGTGCTTTCGGGCCCTGTTACGCATATGTGGTTTACATGGTTGTCCATTCCCAGTATCCTTTAATGGATAAAAACACATACACCACCATCAAAGCAGATGTAAGATACATTTTTCGGTAAGCATAGAGGTAAACCGCTACACCATTAATAAAAATAAAATACCACCAATTCTCAAGGTATACATTTACCATTAGATATGTTGCCCATATACTAAAAATGGTCGTGAACGAGTCGATATACTTAGCTTTGGCATCGGTGAAAGTTTGTAATAACCTACCAGACAAGTACGTTAAAATAAACAAAGATGGTATGGCAATAAGATGGACATAAGTGGGTAAGGTACTTTGGAACCCATTGGCTGTATTGGTTTGCCAAGTAAGCCATCCATACACCCCCATAAAAAAATAGAACACATGTAAGAAAGACTCCGCGTAAATCTTACGCTGCAAACAAAGCGCCACGTAAATTACAGAAGCAACAATGGCGAAAGGAAACGCAAAAACCCAACCTGTTCCAATCAAAAATGTGTAGGACAAGCTCAAGACCACGGCCAAGAACTCCCAATGGTAAAATCGCATCAAACAGAGCCTTTAGCTGCGTGAATCAAGTTCTCTAAATTTGCCGTTCCCGATTCGAGTGCATTTCCAACCACCACTACATCAGCGCCCGCTTCTACTGCATGACGAATATCGCTGTCGGTTTTCATGCCTCCGCCTACCACGATAGGAAGTGACACTGTATTTTTTACGGCACGAATCATATCAAAAGAAACTGGGAAATCGGCACCACTACCAGCGTCGAGATAGAGTAATTGCATACCCAACATCTCCCCGGCTAAGGCTGTAGTGGCAGCAATATTTGGTTTATTGCGAGGAATGGGCATGGTCTGCGAAACATAATGGGCAGTTGTTGGAGCACCACCATCTACAAGCATATAGCCTGTTGGGATGACTTCAATGTTTGCCTTTTTCACATAAGGCGCAGCGATCACATGTTGCCCAATGAGCAGATCGGCATTCCTACCAGAGATCAAACTCAGAAACAAAAGGGCATCCGCTTCGGCAGAAATTTGCATTGTTGAACCCGGAAACAAGACGACAGGAACATCGCAAATGGCCTTGATGGCCTTTAATGACTCATCTAAAAAATCATTTGACATCAGGCTTCCACCAACAAAAAACAAGTCTACACCAGCGCGTTCAGCATCGCGAACCCGATCTATAAATGACTGATCTACAGATGAGTCTGGATCCAAAAGCACAGCAAACAATGGCTGTTTTTTGGATTGGGCATTTGAGATAATATCTAAAACCTCTTTAGACATAGTTGTGTTTTCCTATTGGCCGCAAGGTACATCAATAATAAAAAATACGGTATGATGTAAAGGTAAAAAAATTTTCTTTATACCAATAATAACCATTTTCTTTGCAGTTAACATATCACAACCCCTTTATATATGGAATCATTTGACCGTTACACCAATATCATCAATCAAGGACTTTCAAACATTAAGTGGCCAGAACAAGATTTGTATGAGCCGATGAAATATATTTTAGACATTGGCGGAAAGCGCATTAGGCCATCACTTACCTTGATAGGTGCTGAACTTGGTGGTGCCAATGCTGATGACGCCTTGTCTCAAGCCATTGCCATTGAGTTGTTTCATAACTTTTCTTTGATGCACGACGACATTATGGATAGAGCTGACCTGAGAAGAGGGAGTACCACCGTGCACAAAAAATGGGATGAACCCACAGCTATTTTATCTGGTGATGGCATGATGGTGATGGCATACCAATATTTGGTTAAGCACGCATTTGAGAGCACCCCTAAGCTCATCAATATCTTTTCAAAAATGGCATTAGATGTATGCGAAGGTCAAATGAAAGACATGCGCTTTGAAAATCAAAACCCGAGTATGGACGAATACATCGATATGATTCGCCAAAAAACAGCAGTGCTTTTGGGTGCTGCTTTACAAATAGGCTTTCTCATTGCTAAAGATGACGAAACGGCCGCCTCAAGACTCTATCACTGTGGTGTAAACTGGGGCATCGCTTTCCAGATAAAAGACGATTACATCGATTTATATGGAGGTGAAAAATCTGGAAAGGTCATCGGTGGCGATATTCTATCCAACAAGCGCACAGCTCTTCACTTAATTGCGTTAGAAAGAGCAGATGATAACGACCGTTCAACGCTAAATGAGTGGTTCAGCAAAAGTGAAAGAACACAAGAAAAAATTGATGTTGTAAAGCGCATATACGAAAAGTACGATGCCCACAACGAGTGTATGAACATGGCCAATCGCTATTACAAAAAAGGCAACAACCTTTTTAATGAATTGGTTTTACCTCGTGAGCCTAGAAAAATGATGGAAAAACTGGCTGAACACATCTTGAAAAGAGAGCATTAAATGTTGAAAAAGTAAAGCATACTGCGACCTAGGCAAGTATGTTACATTCAACAAAAGACTCCGACGTTTAACACGACATGAAAAATATGACAGCTGAAGAAAAAGCATTGATCTGGACAAAGGAACCGTTTAACGAAGACGTTAGAGAAACGGTTAAAGCTATGATGAATTTCGATCCAAAAGAGCTTTACGAGTCCTTTTACAAGGATATTGACTTTGGTACCGGTGGCATGCGCGGTATTATGGGTGTTGGCACCAACAGAATCAATGTATATACGCTGGGGTTGGCCAGTGAGGGCTTAAGTCGATACCTCAAAAAACAATTCCCTCATGAAGAAATACGGATTGCCATTGCCAACGATACCCGTAATCAAAGTGACGAATTTACCAATGCCATCGCATCGGTATTTACTGCTCATGGCTTTAAAGTCTTTTTGTTTAAAGACTTTGCCCCTACGCCTCTGCTGTCTTATGCGGTTAGACAACTAAAATGTCATGCTGGTGTGATGTTAACCGCTTCACATAATCCACCGGAATACAACGGCTATAAAGTGTTTTGGAACGATGGCGGACAGGTTGTGTCGCCTCACGACAAAGCCATTATCAATGAAGTAAGAGCAGCTAAATACGAAGACATACGATTTGATGGCAATTCGGAAAACATCACTTCTATTAGTGATGAACTGCTTGATGGATATTTCAAAAAGATCAATGAATTAGGTATTCACCATTCCGGTAAAAAAAACATTAAGATTGTATTTACACCACTACACGGTACCACTGTAGATATTCTACCTAAGGCCCTCATCGCAGCCGGGTTTCAAGCACCCATAATGGTCAAACATCAAGCCACTCCAGACGGAAACTTCCCTACCGTAGAATCGCCAAACCCAGAGGAAGCAAATGCGCTAAAAGACGCTGTAAAAATGGCTGAGGATGAGGGTGCCGATATGGTTATCGGCACGGATCCTGATGGCGATCGAATTGGTATAGGCGTGCGTAATCACAAAGGAGAAATATCCCTGTTAAACGGCAATCAAGTTGCCGCTGTAATGGTGAGATACTTACTCAGAGAACGCAGTGCCAACGGCACCCTTCCCAGTAATGGATTTGTTGCAAAAACCATAGTAACAACAAATTTAATCGAAGACATTGCCAAAACATACAACACCGATTGCAAGTCGTGTTTGACCGGATTTAAATGGATCGCCAAGCTCATTCGAGAACATGAAGGTAAGCAAACATTTATTGGTGGTGGAGAAGAAAGTTACGGCTATTTGGTGGGTGACTTTGTCAGAGATAAAGACAGCATCATTTCAGCGGTTGTATTGGCGGAAATTGTAGCCTGGGCCAAACAACGTGGTAGTTCATTTTGGAACGAATTGATGGAGATATACCAACAATATGGTTATTACCACGACCAACTTTTCTCTTTGACCTTAAAGGGAAGCGAAGGTGCTCAAAAAATAGAATCCATGATGGAAAATTTGCGCAGCAACCCGCCCAAGGAAATCATGGGGCAGAAAGTAAAGCTTGTCAAGGACTACTCAAACCTTACCAATTACAATTTAATCACTGGAGACCGTAATCATTTTGAATTTGAACGCTCAAATGTCATTCAATTATTTACCCAAAACGGCGCACGTATTACAGCGCGTCCTTCCGGAACTGAACCTAAGATAAAGTTCTACTTCAGTATTGTATTGGAAATGCGACCAGGCGAAGACTTGGATACTTATGTCAAAGAAGGTGAATTAATGGTAGAAAAAGCGATTGATACACTCATGTAAAAAAAAACGGCTTCTATAAAAGAAGCCGTTTTTTTTTTAGATTCTACAGTTTTTTGACATTCCTTTTTAACGAACCTGCCTCATTTTCTATATGCAATATATACATGCCCGAGGCCAAATGATTGACATTGATTTTAGCGTTACCCTTAAGCTCAGTATCTACAAATACGACGTTACCGTACATATCTATCAGTGAAACGTTATAGGTCATTTCACTTTGAGGTGGTGCTTTGATGAAAATAACGTCATTTACAGGATTGGGGAACGCTTTAAAGTCTTGACTCTCCCATGAATTAACCGAAATGCCATTTACAGAAACTTGCTGAATCATCGTATCAGCACCACAGTGTCCTTCTGCAATTAATGTTACGTCAAAGGTGGCATTTGACATGTAAAAATGCGAAACAACAACACCATTGCCCGTATTTCCATCTCCAAAAATCCAGTTATATGTTTGGGCATCTGTTGTATTTGTGGCATTAAACTCAAAATGCGCACCATTAGAGCTTACACCCATATTAAAGGAATTAAAAAAGGCATTTGGTTTATCTGTTGTTGTAAATTGTAGTTTATCACTCTTTAGACTAGTTCCACCTTGACAGCTGTCAATAACATAAACATCATATATTGCACCTGACTGTAATCCGGTTATTGTAAATGGATTTGATGTAGCATTGACTATTGTGCTTGACCCTGAGGTTACGCCTGCCTGGGCGTATTCAATTCGACTACTTATTGTTCCCGAATCTGAATCCCAAGATACCATTACCTGGTCGCATCCTACGGAATCTGTTTGTAAATTAGTAGGCTCAGGACAATAGAACAATTCAATATTGTACGTCGCTAAAATTTCTGCTTGACTAAGCGCACGATTGTAAAGTCTAAACTCATCCATCTTCCCATTGATTCCGTCACCAAGCTGGTATGCCCCTACACAAAAGTCATTACCGGAAATAGATACCGGCCCATTAACCGTTGCCGAATCGACCCTAACCCCATTGACATATGCGCGAACCATAGAGGCAGATTCATCATAAACGAAATGTGTATAAGCACCAGAGGTGGCCCCGTTGAATGCCGTCACAGATGGCAAGCCACATGTATTACAAGTAAGTCGCCAATTATTGGAACCAGCACTACCATTGGTAAAACAACGGATTGATGCATTTAAGTTATCCCCAAACGCATACCATAGAGACGTGCTTTGAACAATGCTATCCGACCAAAACCCAATGGTAAATGAACTGTTTAGTGATGTTGGCCAGCCTGTACTTAAGCGACTTACACCGCCTTGTCCGCCAGTACCCATCAATGCAGTGCCAAACATACCTGTTCCTCCAATGGATAAGTCAGTACCCATTAGTAATGTTGGATTGACACCTACAGGTGAAGATGCACTGTTTACAATTAAATTGCCGTCATCAAATTTATAGTATATCAACTC
>JAIUMB010000089.1 GCA_022565745.1 Cryomorphaceae bacterium
GACAAAGACAAAGACGATGACTCAGTGATAGGTTAACGTACTGATAGCAATGATTGATTTATTAACGGGCCTTTACAACTACGTCTACTTATGTACTTCTCCTTCGTAAAGTCTTAGTCTTAGTCTTAGTCTTAGTCAAAACCATCTACTCATCAAAAGAAATCACCACCTTAGGGGTTCTAGGATGTGTTTGGCAGGTAAGCACATAACCATCCTCTACTTCTTCTGGCTCAAGCGCATAGTTCATATCCATCTCCACCTCTCCCTCAAGCACACGAGCTCTACAGGTACAGCATACGGCTCCTTTGCAACTGAATGGAACATCTGCTCCGGCATTCATGGCGGCATCTACAATATTATCTCCATCATAGGTCAGGTCAAAATGAGTTTCCTCTCCATCGAGAATAACGGTGACACTTGATGTTCCGTCAGCTTTAGTCTTGACTTTACTGCCTTGGTCGTTCACGCCTTTAGCATCTGTTTTATTGGAAGTGGTAAACAACTCAAAGATGATGTTCTCATTTCCAACCCCCAGTTCTTTCAACGTGGCATCTACGGTTACTATCATGCCTTCCGGACCGCAAATAAAAAACTTGTCTACCTCCTTCGGATCAAAAAAGCGATCGGCATAAGAGCGACATTTATCATCATCGATGTGACCTTTTAGCATATCACTTCCTTGGTCTTCCCTACTCAACACGTGGTGTACGCGTAAGCGATTCATGTAGGTGTTTTTCAATTCATCAATGGCATTGCGAAAGATAATGGAATTGGTTGTGCGATTTCCAAAAAAAAGTGTAAACGTACTTTTGGACTCAAGTGCCAGAATGGTTTTCATCAAACTCATAATCGGCGTGATACCAGAACCCGCTGCAAAAGCAACGTAATTCTTCGCATTTCCCTCTGATATATCCGTTGTAAAATTGCCTTCAGGGGTCATCACCTCAAGTGATTGTCCGGGTGCAAAGTGCTCATTGGCGTAAGTCGAAAACTTCCCGCCTTCAAGCTTTTTAATGGCTACTCTTAAAGACTCATTCAACGGACTGCTACATATAGAATAGGAGCGTCTGATGTCTTCTCCGTCAATGGTTGTTCTCAGGGTTAAATATTGACCCGGCAAAAAGCGATAATCATTTTTCAATACATCAGGCACTTCAAAGGCTACCGACACACAATCGTCGGTTTCTCTTCGTACGTCACTAATGGTTAGCGTATGAAAGCGAGGACGAGATTTTGCCCCGTCGGTTTTAAAAAAATTATCGGCTGTTTTTTTCTTGATATTAAAGAAACGCATAAAATTTATGGTGTTTTCGATTGTAAAATTATTGCCTTACAAAGATAAGATACAAAGCTATATCATCATGCCCACAACGACTGCCGTAAAAAGTGATGCAAAGGTTCCTGCAATCAAGGCTCGTATACCTAAGCGACTTAAATCTGATCGGCGAGATGGGGCAATCGCTCCTATTCCGCCTATTTGAATTCCAATACTGGCGAAATTGCTAAAACCACACAATATATAGGTAGCAATCACTATACTTTTAGGATCGGTAAATGCATTGGCAGCCATCATGTCTCCTAAAGATACATACGCCACAAACTCGTTGAGAACGGTTTTTTCACCAAGCAATTGCCCCACCAACACGACATCGTCAGCAGCCACACCCATTAACCAAGTAAGGGGTGCTAATATGTATCCGAGTACAAACTGTAATGACAACCCATCGTATTGTCCGTTGGTCATTGCATGAATGCTGTCGTTTACGCCCAAAAGCCCACCCAGTCCATCTCTAAACAAAAAGTTGAATAAGGCAATTAATGAAATAAAAACCAACAACATCGCCCCAACATTAATGGCTAGGCGAAGTCCGTCGGTGGTGCCATTTGAAATGGCCTCAAGTGCATTGCTGCCAATTCGATCACTGCTGACATTCATTTCCGGAGAAATCTTTTCGGTTTCGGGATAAAGAAGTTTGGCCGATACTATAGCTGCGGGAGCGCTCATCACCGATGCAGCAATGAGATGCTTGGCAAAAAAGACCTGACCCACCACATCAGTTCCCCCTAAAAAACCGATGTAAGCCGCCAACACACCACCTGCGATGGTGGCCATCCCACCTGTCATCACACAAAGTAACTCAGACATGGTCATCCGTTCCAAATACGGCTTCACCAATAAAGGCGACTCCGTTTGACCTAAAAAAATGTTTCCCGCAGCAGCCAAACTCTCAGCGCCTGATAGCTTGAGTGTCCTACGCATGACCCAAGCAAATGCATATACTATCTTTTGCAAAACACCATAATAAAACAACAAACTGGTCAATGCGGCAAAAAAGATGATGGTGGGCAATACTTGAAACGCAAATATGTAACCAAATGACGCTGTATTAATCAGGTCACCAAAGAGAAAATCCGCACCAAATCGGGTAAATGACAACAATTTTACAAAAGCTCCACTGATGGCGTCGAAGGCGTCACGCACAAAAGCCACTTTGAGTATTAATAATGCAAAGATAATTTGCACGCTCAAACCCTTGACAATCAATACCCAATCAATACGACGACGATGTTTTGAAAGCAAAAACCCGAGAAATAACAGGACCGTTAAACCAATTACCCCCTTAAACAAACTGCTCCATTGCCAGGCGACTGTTGGAATCGCATTGCTAAATGGCGACATGGCTTTTCGCTTAAAGGCATAGACTATACCGGATTCTTCTAAAGTCAATCCTATATCCGTTACCTTAAAAACATAATGTCTGCTGGTATCGGTAGGTACGGTGTAGTTTAGTATTAGTGTATCGTTTTGCAAGTGCCAACGACCTTTTGCTTTGAGATTGTTTTTTGCAGAAAGGGCATAGACAAAACGACCGTCGTTATAGATGTTTAGGGTATCCTCTTCGGTTATTGAAAATAGATCATTCCCTTCTTCATTGCGTATATGTTCGAACTGCCAATGACCAGTAATCAGACTTTGTAGCGAATCCTGCTGATTGGCAAAGACCGAACAAGCATTTATAAATAAAAAGAGGAGAGCAAACCGCATTGGTTAGGAGGATAGCTTATCAATCTCATCGCGAATGCGCGCGGCTTTTTCATAGTCCTCGTTTTTTACCGCCTCATCCATTTCCTGCTGTAGTTTTTTCAACTTGTCTTTTGAACTAACTTTGGATTTGGTTTTGGGGGTAGACGTAGGACTTTCGGTATCTGTCTTTTCATCGAGGACAACCCCTGCTTTTTCCAATATATTTGAATAGGTATAAATGGGACAACCGAATCTAATGGCCAGAGCCACCGCATCAGATGTTCGGGCATCAAGTACGACTTCATGACCTTCATTTTCCATAATCATCATAGAAAAAAATACCCCTTCTTCCAATTTGTGGATAACCACTTCTTTAAGTTCAATCGCAAATTTATTGGCAAAGTTGACAAACAAATCATGGGTTAAAGGACGGGGAGGTTCAACATCTTTCTCAAGGGCAATGGCAATCGATTGCGCTTCAAAGCCTCCAATAATGACCGGTAGCTTTCGATTGCCGTTTTCTTCACCCAACACCAATGCGTAGGCACCGGATTGGGTTTGGCTGTATGACAACCCTTTGATAATTAGTCGAACTTTTTGGCTCATGAATGTTTTTTAGAAAGCATCAATCGGTTTTCAAAGATAAAAAAAAGGGGGAAACACGAAGGTACTTCCCCAAATTAATTACTTTTACTTACTGGTTGGCTTTATGGGCTTTAATGGCTTCGGTAAGTTTGGGCACCACGTCAAATGCGTCTCCAACAATGCCGTAATCCGCCGCTTTAAAGAACGGAGCTTCGGGATCTGTATTGATGACGACAATTTTATTACTGGCACTTACACCAGCCAAATGCTGAATGGCACCGCTAATGCCAATGGCAATATACAAGTTGGGGTTAATGGCGATGCCTGTTTGCCCTACGTGCTCACTATGTGGTCGCCATCCCATATCGCTTACGGGTTTGCTGCAAGCAGTCGATGCACCAAGCGCTTCGGCTAAATCTTCTATTAAATTCCAGTTGGATGGATCTTTCATACCTCTTCCGGCAGACACCACCATCTCAGCTTCTGGCAAAGGAATTTTTCCTTTCACGCGATCAACGTCTTTAACCTGTATGGCGGGGGCGTGATCTGACACAACATTGAGGTCAACAACTTCTGCAGATGCTTCCTCAGCTGCAGAAACGCCAATACCATTGGGAATTATGGACAAAATAAAGCGTTCTGATTTTACTTGATAATCGACAAACCCCTTGCTGGAAAAAGCAGAGCGACGAACCACCAAAGGATCTGTTGAGGTGGGTTTTTCAGAAATATTGGTAATTAAAGACGCATCGAACTTTACTGCCGCAAGGCCACCGATCATTTTTCCTCCAAAGGTTCCGCTAATGACAATACCTTTTGCAGATGCTTCTTTAGCTGCTGCAACAATGGTATTGGTCCATACATAATTATTAAAATCTCCGGCATCAGAAGCGCGATAAACCTTCTTAATGCCATACTGTCCTAACTGTGCAGGATCATCTGTTGCATTGAGTACAACAGCAATTGCATCTGTACCCAGTGCTTTGGCTACATGCGAGGCATATGCTGCCGTTTCAAATGATGTTTTTTTGAACTTTCCTTCCCAAGTTTCAATATATGCTAATACGCTCATGATATCATGTTTTAATGTTAGACGACCAATTAAATGACTTTGGCCTCATTGTGAAGTAAGTTGACCAGTTCTTCTACATTATCTGGTTCAATCATTTTACAATCTCCTTTTGGAGCTGGTTTTTCAAAGTGAACCGATTCTGTTCGCAAATCAGCTTCTACCGGTTCGATAACGTTTAAAGGCTTAGAGCGCGCCTGCATGATTCCGCGCATATTGGGAATCTTCAAATCTTTTTCCTCAACCAACCCCTTTTGTCCAGCAATGATTGCCGGCAAGGGCACCACACTCTTTTCTTTACCTCCATCTATTTCGCGGACAACCTCTGCTTGATCACCGTTAACTTCTAACCCTACACAGGCGTTGACAAACGGCCAATCGAGCATGGCGGCAAGCATACCTGGAACTTGTGTTCCATTGTAGTCGATTGACTCACGGCCGGCAATGACCAAATCATAATTGTTTTCTTTTACCAAATGGGCAATTTGCTTGGCTACAAAAAAACCATCGGTTGGCTCGGCGTTAATGCGAACCGCATCGTTGGCACCAATGGCTAATGCCTTGCGCAACGTAGGCTCCGTTTCTGCTGTTCCTACATTGACTACCGTAACCGTAGCACCCTGTTTTTCCTGCAACCAAACTGCACGTGTAAGTCCAAATTCATCGTAAGGGTTGATGACAAATGAGACCCCATTTTTATCAAATGCCTTTTGATCGGAGGTGAAATTAATTTTTGCCGTTGTATCCGGCACATGACTTATGCAAACGAGTACCTTCATTGTATATTCAATTAACCTGGTTAATATATGCCAAAAATGCTTGCGACAAAAGTACGCGTTGTATAAATGTTATGCAAGCATACTGAAAATCTGCTGTGGTATGCCAACAATTACCAATTTGTGTTTGTTTAAACAATCATGTTTTTAGGTGATATCAATCATGTTTTGCTGCTTATCGCATTTTTAAATTTGCATATTAATTGTATGAGTTGCTGAATAACGTATATACATGCAGGTGAGTTCTATATCAAAAAAACTTAAAAGCTTGTTCCCTTCGCTTAGCGATGCGTGGATCCGTCACCTCGAAGAGGATGGGGTCATTATCTCAGCTCAACAAAACCAAAATGATTTTGGAGACACCCAAGGCATCTATTGTTTGATTATATTGGATGGTATACTACTGGTTGAAAAGGAAGAAAGCTCCCTCCTGCTTCAAGAAGGTGACGTATTTGGATTGAGAGAAACACTGTTCTCAACCGATATCAACGGCGCAAAAAGCATTAATGACGATTCAGATCTGGGTCAGCACGAGATAAAATTAAGATCCATGTCTAATCAAACGTTGTTTATAAAAATTAAGGGCAAAACCGTATTAAACAACATGGAGTCTGAACCACAGCTCAGAGAAGATTGGCTACACGTTCTCAATCAGTCTTTTGAACGTCAACTTACTTATGGCTTAGATTTGTATCAATTGGACACCGTAGACCGCATTCGCTATCTCATCAAGAAAATAAAACAATATGCCGACGAACGACTTGAATTGCCTGTAAAGCAAATTCAAATGTTAACTGGTGTGAGCAGAAGCAGCATTTACCGATGCCTTAAGGCACTAGAAGGAGAAGACTATTTTGTGTTTTGTAACAAAGGTCAAATTTGCATTGATTCACAAAAAGAAGTGGATTAAGGTTTGTCTACACTTACCTTAAAATATCCATTGCTGATGCTATAAATCATGTTTTGTACCCGTACAGTAAAAGCAAATCTGCCACAGACGGATTGTCCACTCACATCCTTATGCATGAGTATCAACTGAGTTGGCTGCCCACAATCTACAGGGTAAAACCGGTTTCGCAGGACGTTATTTTCATCGTAATACGCTTCTACCAAGGTGCCATCCGCTTTAACACCCGAACAGTTGCCCTCCTCTGATGGGTAGAAAAATAAATCCAAACGATAAAAGCGATTTTCTACACGAAAAAAACTACTCAAAGCTGCAACCGTATCGTTGATGGTCACATGTGTTTCGTTATTAGACGGTGGTCTTGTGCCCCACTCTACTGCAATTGGCGCCATGATGCGTCGTGCATTCACGCCATTGTCGAATGTAAAAAACATGGCATTGTGCGACTGCTCACAATTATACTCAATACCGTATTCTTCCGACCTTTGCTCTTCAATGGCACAGGCAGACATCATTAATATTAGCGTCAACAAACTCAACTTCAATCGCATGACACAAAGGTAGAGAATAGTTTTTTGACCAACACCTGTTTTTTATTACCTTTACAAAAACCACATAAACAAATGTATATAATCATTACAGGCTCGTCTTCTGGGTTGGGGAAAGCCCTTGCAGAGGCTTTTCTCCAAAACGACATCAATCATCATGTTTTGGGCATCAGTCGATCAAAGACCATCAATCACCCGAGGTATAAACACATGCATGCCGACCTATCAAACCTCGTAGACATAGAAAGCCTTCATTTAAATATCCCCAAAAACAAAGACAACTGCTTACTCATCAATAATGCTGGACAAATTGAGCCCATTGGCTTTACCCACCGCTTAGACGCCTCGTCTTTAGCAAAGCACTACCAGCTCAATGTGCTGGCTGTACACGCCATATGTGCTAAATTTTTAGACGCTACTGAAAACAAACCACAACGACACATCATAAACATCAGTTCGGGTGCAGGGAAATACCCGGTTAAGGGATGGAGTGCTTACTGCGCAGGCAAAGCTGCCGTTGATGCATTGTCGAAAGTCATTGCCGAAGAATACAGCGATGTAGATATATGGTCTTTGGCTCCTGGTATTGTAGACACCCCCATGCAAAAAACCATTAGAAACACACCAAAAGAATCGTTTCCCGATCAACCTCGCTTTGAAGGATACCATAAAAATAACGAACTTACAAACGCTAACCAAACCGCCGCAAACATCATCCAGCTTATCAATCGCAAAGAAAAAATTGATGACGTGGTTATATCGTTGCGAGATTTTGCTTAATTTGGCTCTCTCAAATTTTCGTCTATGAAACACCTATTATACATCGGCTTCATCTCACTTATTTTTTTGAGCTGTCGTAAAGACCCTAACGACATAGACATCATCATCCCCGACCAAACGCCGCCAAGATCATTAGCTGAACAGATGCCAGGAGAGTGGTCTTTAGATGCCGTGTCCTATATATCTGAGTTTAGTATTGATTTTGACGGCTTCCCATTACCCATATCAAACAGCGGCACGGATAAAAACGCCCGCGGCAGCATGAGCATCGACGCCAGCAACATGGACTACAATGCACGTTACACCGTTATGCTTGCCCTTCCATTTCTACCCATTCCCAGTATTCCTGTTTCCGACAATATACAGTTTGCCGGCAATTACAATATTTCTGGAGGTAATATCACTGTTTCAAACAGCGGAGGATCTCGAACATTGGAAGTCATTTCTCACGGCCCTTATCACTTAACTTTTCAAACATCAAGTATTCTAAACTTAGGTATTCCGCTGCCTGGAATAACCGACATACCCATTGAATTGACACTTCATTACGTAAAAGACTTCTAAATTCAAATTTCATTTTATTTTTTCGTTGTACTTTAGCGGCCATTAATAACTAATCACACATTAACAAATGAAAAAATTATTATTTTCACTTTCGGCTTTGGTGGGCTTTGGTGTTGCTTTTGCACAAACGCCTTCTTACGATTTATCTTTAGATATTCTACAACCAACATCTGGGGCTACCATTAATAGTGGCCAGTCCTTTACCATTGAGTTTGAAGTAACAAACAGCGGTCCTGATGCCATCCCTACGGGCGATACCATCGATGTTATTCCACTAGCTGGAGGAAACCCCTTTCTAAATCAGCAAGGTAATCCTGTTTTGCTTAGACAAGTTCTTCAGTCACCATTAGCTGCCAATGGTTCTATTACACTTAGTGGTACTAATTACACCATTACCGGAACAAATTCAGGATCTATTAATATTTGCGGAACCATATTTGCCGTAAGAGGTGTTGCTGCCGGTGGCGAATTAGATTCTACCAATTGGGGTGATTGTGCGCAAACCAACTTCGTAGGAGGTGGAACAACTAGTGTTACAGAGTTTAAGCAACTTGAAACTGAAAACAACTCATATTTTTCAAATGGTATGTTCTACTTTGACATCTCTGCCATCGGAAGCACTTCCAATCGTTTAAACTACGACTTGGTTAATGTTGCCGGACAAAGCATCATCAGCGGTCAGCTTCCTATCAATGGAAATAACGTAAAAGACCAAGTAGACATTCCTAGTGTTCCAACTGGTGTTTACATTATGAGAATGAATGATGGCAAAAACTTCAACGCCACCAAAAAAATCATGATTGCTCAATAATTTTTGAGACAAGTATTAAAAAAAGCCTTTCCATGTGAAAGGCTTTTTTTATTTTTACCTCATTGAATGTCTTGATGCAATTATTTTGAAACACTTTATAACACTCCTGTTTTTTGCCTTGTGGCAAGTAATAAGCGGACAATCACACGACTTAGAGGTGTCTCTGATTCGCCCAGTCAACGGCTTTGCCTCGGGTGTACAATTCACCTTTGAAACGGGTTTTACCAACAATGGACCAGACACCATTCCAGCAGGCGATACGGTGTTCTTTCAAGCTACATTTAATGGACAGCCATTACTTGATATGGGTCAACCCATTACTTACCGCTACATATTCAACCAAACCCTTGGTGCCGGACAAACGGTATCTACAAGTAGACAAATCACCCTTATTGGCGGGAGTTTTGGACAAGTCAATGTATGCGCCAAAATCACCGAACATCGAGGTGTAGCGGCAGGAAATGAA
>JAIUMB010000090.1 GCA_022565745.1 Cryomorphaceae bacterium
ATTGTATTGATGAAGTAATGCAGGAGTTACAGATTCCCTATTACCTGATAGGGGTAAGTGCTATTGCCTTGGAATTGCTTAAAGAAGGCATAAAACCAAGCAGAGGTACAAAGGATATCGATTTTGCGGTAATGATTTCAAGTATTGCAGCCTATGAAGAAATCAGTATTGCATTAGAGGCAAGGGGTTTCAAAAAAGTTGCTGCACCATGGACGTTTTATTCTGATACTTTTAAGGTAGCCATTGATTTGCTTCCCTTTGGTGAAATTGAAGAAAACTACACAGTCAATTTCAATGAGCGTTACACGGATTTGCACGTACTTGGTTTTAAAGAAGTGATGGAAGAATCTGTGCAGGTAAAAATAGAAGAAAAAATCGCCAAAATACCGCCATTACCGGGCATGGTCATTCTAAAATTAATTGCTTGGAGTGATCGTCCGGAAGAGCGAGAAAATGATCTTTCCGATATCCTGAGAATCATCCAACACTATTATAATTTGAAGTGGGATGAAATCGTAGAAAAGCATTACGACACTTTAGATAAAGAACCATTCGACCATTTGCTGATTGCAGCTGAAGTTTTGGGGAGAGATTCCAGATTATATCTGCAAAAATCGGAAGCCATATCAAAAAGAGTGCTAAAGGTGTTGGAAACCAATTTAGAAGAGGCTTCCAAATCTGCTATTGCCAAAGATTGGGCAAGAAAACTAGATAAAGAAATTGAGTATGCTTTTGCTTTGCTTGGGGCATTTCAAAAAGGAATAACACATGAGATATAAAGGCAAAACATGTGAAGTAGTAGGCGAAAAAGAGGTGTTCGGGCAACGCATTGCTTGGATACGACTGATGAAAGATGGTAGCTTTCATGAAGTGCCCTATGATGACTTGGAAAATCCAAATACGGATTTTTCCATTCCTTACTTGCGGTTTGTCTCCATTGCCGCCAAGATAAAGGATGAAGTGGATATTTCAGGCGCCATTCTTAAAACGGTTCAAGAGAATTGGGGTACTTACAATGTCTTGCCCCCACAATTATTCGGATGAAGTTATATTCACTAATCATTCGTAATTTTCTCCGCTATGAGCAGGAAAAGCACATTTGCTACTTAAGGCAAAGTCAGGCTATAAAGTCTTGCCGGTAAATTGTGTTTCTTTGTTTTTTCTGAACTGAGGTATAGCTCATTTTCGCTTTTAAACACCAGTGCTTCGAGCTGCCCAATCGACGCATAACTTCCTAGTCTAATACGCAATTTTTCACCAGAGAAAAAATTGTCGCCCTTATATTTACTGAGCACCCATAAGAATACGTCATCGGATTTGTTGTACCCACAAAGAACCACCACGCGACCATCTTGTCGGATATCAGCACCAGTGATTCTCCCGCCTGCCGGAAAAGAGGCCAAAAGCTCAGCGTCGTATTCAGCATCACCGGGTTCTGCCGGTATTTTATAAAGGTTGGTGCGACTATCGGCGCGGTGTTTTGTAAACAGATACAAGTGATTGTTGTGATGGATCAATGCCTCGCAATCGTAATTGTGGTCGTCTAAAAAGAAAATGGTTTGCTCGGGATAACGAAAACGTATCACGCCATCGTGCTGCACTGTACGATCGCCGCTGCCTTCTAAATCGCTCTTTTTTACTCGATAAATTTTTAAATCTTTGCGATTGCCGTCGTTGTTGCCCATGTCGCCAACAAACAAATGGGTGTCACTCCTGGCCAAATCTTCCCAGTCTTCGTTGCTGCCGTTGCTGAGTTCAATTTTTGCGGTAACTGATCCGTTTTCAGGGTTGATGGTGTACAAGTGGTTGCTGTGTCCTCGGTCGTTATGGGTGTAAATTTCACCATCAACAATTTCCAATCCTGATGTTTCCTTCACTTGCTTGGGCAAATCGGTAAGCACTTTAGGCGTGATGCTTTTCTCCACATAAAGACAAGCCTCATCAGTTCGGGCTCGAGAGGAGTAATTGGTAGCATTGGGGTCGTCACAGTTTCTATCGCCCGATGAACACCCTATGCTTATGAGGGTGAATATGAGTATTTGTCTAAAAAGAATGTTCATAATTTGTCGCATATGGGTTAACGTGGCTTACTCAGAAGACGTTGATTTGCTTATACGTATATTGCTCCGTTTAACCGTTGCTATTAAAGCAATTCCCAAGCCTTCAATTTCTATCCGCGCTTGTTTTTTGTTTACAGAAACAACTTTGCCGCTCTTTCCGCCGAGGGCGCCGCTTTCAATTTCAATGGTCATGCCCGGACGAATGGATACCACTTCAATGTTGTCGTCGTGGTGATTGTCGAGAAATTGCTGCAATGCCATCATCTCTTCCTCTCGAACAATGGCCGGTTTTTTAAGCCAATACACGAAATTCAATACCCCCGGTTGCTGAAGCACTTGGTGACGAACCTGTTCCTCACATTTCACAAATACATAGGAGGGAATCACCACCATCTCGACCCACTTTTTGCGGTCGCTCCACTGACGCAATTGCTTTTGAACCGGACAGTAAACTTCAAAGCCTTCACGTTCCAATATTTCGGCAGTTTTCTTTTCGCTACGTGGCTTGGTGTATATGACGAACCAGTTCTTCATTTAGAATGTATAAAAAAACAAATTTACGTTTATAAATGCAGTTTGCCTAATTTTTTAGCGTGATTAGAAGAAAAGCAAAGCTGATTTGCCAGGCTCTCATTTTGATGTGATCAGACATTTATCGTAAGCCAATTGATAATCAGGGGGGAGTTTGATGTCACTGTGTTTTCCTAAGTGGTGACTGATATGTGTAAAAAAGGTTTGTTTTGCCCCTATGTCTTGGCCGAGATTGATGGCCTCTTCCAATGTCAGGTGAGAGTGATGGCTTTTGTGTCGCAGTGCGTTTAATACCAGTGTATGAACACCTTCCAGTTTTTTCATGGATTTTTCTGGAATGGTTTTCACATCGGTTAGATAGGCGGTATGACCAATTCGAAATCCCAATATAGGAAGTTCGCCATGGAATAGATGAATGGGTATAATTGGGGTGTTTTCAATCGTGAACGGCTCTTCGTCAATGGGGTGTAAATCAAACCGAGGTGCACCGGGATAAGGGTTTGTTTCAAATGCGTAAGCGTATTGCTGCTTAATGCGTTTAAGCACCCTTTCTTCGGCAAAAATTGGAAACGGTTTGTTGTGCATGTGAATCAACGGTCTAAGGTCGTCCAGTCCGCCGGTATGGTCTTGATGCGCATGGGTGAGCAGAAGAGCTGTTGGCAACGGTAGCTGGCTGTTGAGTAATTGCAACCTTAGGTCGGGACCCGCATCTATGAGCAAAGAATGGTTGTTGGTGTGTATCAGTGCGCTGGTTCTCGTCCGCGAGTCTCGTTTATCCTTGCTGTTGCAAACATGACAATCACATCCAATAACCGGAATACCCTGGGAGGTTCCCGTTCCTAAAAACTCAATATGCATGATATGTTATGGTCTTAAATTTCCAAACCGTCATAAAACAAAAAAACACCGTCAAAATTCGTTAACGCGTTGCCAAAAGTACGGATTTATTACAAAAACCTTTGCTCTACGTCCATAGGCATTTTACCTTTGTAGGGTAAACAAATACAGAACCTAATGGATCGCTACATTCTCACCACGCCGCAAAAAGCATTAAAAATTAATTTGGATCGCTCCATTTACGGGACGTTCTCTGAAATAGGTGCAGGACAAGAGGTTGTGCGCCACTTCTTTCGCGCAGGAGCCGCTTCCGGCACAGTAGCCAAAGCCATGTCGGCCTACGATAAAGATTTTTCTGATGCCATCTATGGAAAGGAAGAAGACGGTCGATACGTTACTGAACTGAGGTTGCGCAAAATGCTCTCCCAAGAATACAGTTTGATGATTGAGCGTATTGCATTGGAAAAAATGCCCAATACTTGTTTTTTTGCGTTTTCCAATACGGTAGCGACTATTGATTTTACCAAGCGGTATAAAGGTCACGGCTGGATGGGCTGTAAATTTCAATTGGCGCCCGATCGTGAACCCAATGAGGTAATCATCCACGTGCGCATGAAGGAGAATGAGTCTACCCTACAGCAGGAGACCATTGGTATAATGGGGGTTAATCTCATATACGCTTGCTTTTACATCCACAGCGATCCCAATGAAATGCTGCGCGCATTGTACGACAACATCACCATCGATAAGGTGGAAATCGATATGGTACATATGTCTGGGCCCGACTTCGAACACGTAGACAACCGTTTGTTGAGTTTGCAGTTGGTGAAAAACGGCTTTACCAATGCGGTGGTTTTTGGTCCGCAGGGTAATAATCTGTTACCTGCAGGGTTGCTTTATAAGAAAAACATCTTGGCCATTCGCGGTAGTTTCAGGCCGGTTACCAAGGTCAACATGGATATGATTCAAACTGGATACAAATACTTTATAGAAGATCCGCGTGTTGATCCCGACAATGTAGAAGTACTGTTTGAAATCACCCTCAATAACCTGAAATCCGAAGGGGAAATCGATGAACAGGATTTTGTGGATCGAGCGGAGATTCTTTGTTCGCTCGGACAAAAAGTGTTGATATCCAATTTCCCACAATACTACAAGCTCGTACATTATTTCGATGAGTTTACCCGTGCGCGCATGGGGTTAATTATGGGCTTGAGTAATCTTGAGGATGTATTCGATGAGAAATATTACCGCTCACTGCCGGGAGGTATCCTCGAAGCCATGGGGGTGATGTTCTCCCGTGATTTAAAGGTTTACGTCTATCCCGCTAAGAATCAAGAAACCGGTAACGTTGAAAATATTCAATCGCTGAATGTACACCCAAGGTTGCGTCCGTTGTTTAATTATATGACATACAATGGCCGGATTAAAGACATCAAAACCTATTCATCCGATATCCTCGACATCTTTAGCCGTGAAGTTTTGAAGAAAATACGCAATGAAGAAGCAGGGTGGGAGGATTGCTTGCCGGAGTATGTCGATGAGATTATTAAGAAAAAAGAACTCTTTGGCTATAAGAAGGAGAAGGAGACGGAGAAAGAAACTTCCAATTCCTAAGCCTTGTTCAACAAAATTAATGAAAGAACAGGTTGGCACTAGGTTGAGTGCTGCCTGTTCTTTTTGCATTTATGGCTACAGTAAACAACGTTTTCCCAATTGCGTGCCCATTTCTTTCGCCAAGTGAAAGGACGATGACACACCGGACAAATTTTCTCCGGAAGGTTTTTTTTAGAGGTGGGCTTGGATACAGGGCTTTTCACGTGTCAAATGTTTTCAAATGAACATCCATATTCAGCTAATGTTTTAATCTGCAATTCGACGAACGAACAATTGAGTACAATACCATCTACGCATGATGTTTCCCAACCGCCCATATTTTTAAAAAAACCAAAAATGGGTTATTGCTCTTATTGTAATTTTACACGGTAAATTTTTACTGAAAATAGACAAGCTCGTATGATTAGCGTAAATGGACGATTATTGGATATACAACAGCCTTTGATTATGGGCATCATCAACGTCACGCCCGATTCCTTTTATAAAGGCAGTAGAGCTGAGACGCAAAAGGATGTATTACATAAGGCCAAAGAGATGTTAGAGCAGGGGGCTGATATATTGGATTTAGGAGCACAGTCCACGCGTCCCAACGCAACCATACTAACTGCGGAAGAAGAATGGAAGCGTTTATCAGAAGTTATTCCCTTACTCATATCCACCTATCCCGATGCCGTTTTGTCCGTTGATACCTTTTATGCCGACGTGGCAGAAAGAGCCATTAATGCGGGGGCGGCGATAGTCAATGACGTTAGTGGCGGAGCTTTAGATAAACGCATGTTTTCTATGGTGGCCGAATTACGTGTTCCCTACATCATGATGCACTCCAGAGGCAACGCCCAAACCATGCAGTCCATGACCCAATACGACGATGTGGTAGAGGAGGTGATCCGTTTTTTTTATGAACGCGTCGATCAGCTTCGTCGACTAGGTCAGACGGACATTATAATTGACCCCGGTTTTGGTTTTGCCAAAACAGTAGATCAAAGCTTTAAACTTCTCAAGCATATAGAGGCATTATCTGTTTTACAATTGCCAATTTTAGCCGGTGTTTCAAGAAAATCAATGATTTATAAATCGCTTGGTGTAACGCCTGATGAAGCTTTGCACGGAACAACAGCCCTACACATGTGGTGTCTTTCCCATGGCGTGCGTATATTGCGGGTTCACGATGTGACGGCTGCAAAGCACGCTGTAGAAATGTATAAACGCCTATGTCAATAGTTTACTGGACTTCAATTTGGGACGTAGCCATAGTGGTTGTGGTCTTGGCCATCGCATTTTTTTATATTCGCCGAACGGTATTGGCAAATCTCTTCCTGCTCATTATTGCGCTTTTTCTTCTCGGTGAGTTTTTATCTTACATGGGGTTAAAGTTGCTTTCAGATTTTCTCTTTTTATCCTTGCAATTGGCCATCATTGCATTGCTGATTGTTTTTCAACCGGAACTCCGGCGCTTGTTTTTACGCTTTTCGTCGGTGGATATAAGGTTGAAAAATTGGTTTAGCGTCAAGCGCATGTCCAATCAAAGAAACCCATCAAAAGAGACCGTAAACTGGGAGCCGGTAATTACGGCCTTGCAAAATATGCAATCTGAGCGCATCGGTGCAATCGTCATCATCGCTCGAAAAAGTGCTTTATCTTACTATGCCGAAAGTGGTGTGTTGATGGATGCCCAAATTAACGCTCGTTTGCTCGAGGCAATTTTTCAGCCCCAAAGTCCGCTACACGATGGGGCGGTCATCATCAAAAACAACCGCATTGTTTCGGCCAGCGCCATTCTACCCGTTAGTGAGGGGCAAGCCATTTCCGGTAGAAAAGGACTCAGACACCGTGCAGCCATAGGGTTGGTAGAGAGAACCGATGCCGTGGCCGTTGTGCTCAGTGAAGAAACTGGAAAATTGTTTATGGCCCACGACGACTATATCGAAGAAGATGTTTCTATTGAAAGTTTGCGAAAACGACTCAAGCGACTTTTTAGTGAGGATTCAAAAACTTCGGATTAATTTAGCGGCATCAAAACACACTTCAAAATACTCAAACGATGACTATTTCATTCCAACGGTTGAAAACAACCACCTTGATTGTGTTTCTGGCGCTCTCTGCTGTTTCTTGTGAAGAGCTGTTTCATCTTACGCAACAAGGTCCAACGTCTATTGGCTTAACGCAACAAGAAATAGCCTCAGGCATGCGGGAGTCGCTCATTGTAGGGGCGAGAAACGCCGTGGGTGATTTGGCCAAGGAAGGCGGATTTCACAACAACCAACTCATCCGCATTCCCTTTCCTCCAGAAGCTGAACGCATGGAATCAACCCTGCGCTCTGCGGGCATGGGTAATTTGGTCGACCAGTTTGTAGAAACGCTCAACAGAAGTGCAGAAGTAGCTTCAGAATTGGCCTTAGATATTTTCGTTGGCGCCGTTCGTCAGATGTCTTTTCAAGATGTTATGGATATTTTCTTAGGACCTGAAGATGCGGCTACCCAATACCTGATACGTACAACCTCGGATTCATTGACCAATGCGTTTATGCCTCCGGTTAGACAAGCCATTGAACAGGTAGAACTAACGGCAGTTTGGAATCCCTTGGTTTCAGCGTATAACAAAATTCCATTTACCACTCAAGTCAATCCCAACCTAGAAGAATATGTTACAGAAAAAGCACTTCAAGGACTGTTTTTTACCGTAGCCAAAGAAGAAGCACTCATCAGAGAGAACCCTCAGGCCAGAACCACCGACCTTTTACGTCGGGTGTTTGGTGATAGGGATAGACGATTGCAAACGGAAAATTAAACCGGTTTGAGTTTAGTAGACTACATTGTTTTTATAGTTTACTTTGTTGCTATTATTTATGTTGGGTTTTATTTTTATAAAAGGAATAAGGCCTCGGAAGACTATTATGTCGGCAATCGATCAATAAATTTCTTTCACATAGGCTTATCAACGGTAGCAACCGATGTAGGCGGAGGTTTCTCTATAGGTTTGGGCGGTTTAGGTTTTTTGATGGGCCTTTCAGGGTCTTATCTTTTATTTACAGGCCTTATTGGCGCTTGGTTAAGTGCTGTGTTTTTAATTCCCAAAGTAAAAAACTTATCGACCATTGAGAATTTTAAAACTTTCCCTCAATTTTTCGGACATTATTACAACCGTAAAGTTGCCTTGTTTGCGGGGATTATAAGCGCCATTGGTTATTTGGGGTTTACCAGTTCGCAATTGTTGGGTGGAACCAAATTGGCGTCAGCAGCTTTTCCCGAGATAAACACCAATACACTGCTTCTATTTATGGGGGGAATTGCAGTGTTTTATACTGTTCTGGGTGGATTGAAAGCGGTTATATATACCGATACTTTTCAGTGGTCACTTCTTTTTCTGGGATTAATCTTTATTGGAATCCCCTTGTCCTATATTTCTGTTGGTGGCTGGGAGGTAATATCAGCAACGCTTCCTAGACAGCACTTTAGTTTAACCAATGTTACGGTTCTTCAGCTTATCAACTGGGCGGTTACCATCATTCCTATATGGTTTATTGGTATGACGCTTTATCAGCGAATTTATGCCGCAAGAAATGAACAGACAGCTAAAAGAGCGTGGTATTTGGCCGGAATACTCGAGTGGCCGTTGATGGCATTTATGGGAACAGCACTGGGCATGTTGGGTCGCGTAGCCTATGAGCAAAATATGTTTGCGTCTTTGGGGTATCCAGCATCTATACCTATGGATGAAGAAATGGCTTTGCCATTGTTGATGGTAGAGGTTTTGCCTCCCGGACTAATGGGTATAATGTTGGCGGCTTACTTTTCTGCGATATTATCAACGGCCGATAGTTGTTTGATGGCGTCTTCGGGAAATGTTACCGGAGATATTTTTAAAAAGTATATGCCTAAACAAATTCAAAGCGAATTAAACGTTGGTCAATGGGTTACGCTTATCATTGGAGCACTCGCCATTGTACTAGCTTGGAAGCTTGAAAATGTTCTCTCGCTCATGTTGAATTCTTATGCAGTGATGGTTGGCGGATTGTTTGTACCTACCATTGCCATTATTATTAACAGGTCCGGTTCTTCAAAGGCTGCATTGGGTTCGATTGTAGTGGGAGGAGGTGTAACGCTGTTGTTCCAATACTTAAATGTTTCAATGGGTGGATTAGACCCCTTAATTTTAGGGCTTAGTTTATCTGCATTGACTTTTATGTTGATATACAAGCTTAAAAAGCAAAATAAATAAACGGTTGTAGGTCTGCAGACAACACTTGGTAAATAATGGTAAAGACGCCAAAACCAACGGCTATTTTACCCAGCAGAGGTAAGTTGATAAACCCATGACGATACCACAGCTTCCACTTTGCGGGAAACCAGTGTATGATGTATCCAAATAGCATCACCCAAAACACTTTGTCAAATTCTCGCAATACATCAATAGCGGTATTCCACTGAAAGG
>JAIUMB010000091.1 GCA_022565745.1 Cryomorphaceae bacterium
CACAATGTAGGTGGACTACCAGATTTCATGAAGCTGAGTGTTGTAGAGCCGCTGAGGTTGTTGTTTAAAGATGAGGTTAGACGTGTGGGGGCTTCTCTAGGCATTGCGCCTCAACTTCTCGGTCGTCACCCGTTTCCTGGTCCAGGGTTGGCCATTCGTGTTTTAGGTGAGATTACCAAAGAAAAAGTTCGCGTCCTTCAAGAGGTCGATGATATTTTTATTCAAGGACTTCGTGAAGAAAACCTTTATGATAAAGTATGGCAGGCCGGGGCCATTCTCCTGCCGGTTCAGTCGGTTGGTGTTATGGGGGATGAGCGCACTTACGAACAAGTGGTGGCACTACGTGCCGTTGAATCTACTGATGGCATGACCGCTGATTGGGTTCACTTGCCTTATGAATTTTTGGCACGGGTTTCGAACCGTATCATTAATCGTGTAAAAGGGGTTAACCGCGTTGTATACGATATCAGTAGCAAACCTCCCGCCACCATAGAGTGGGAATAGGGAATAATTTTTCAGGCATGATGAGATTTGTAAATGTCCTTTTCTTTCTTTTGTTGACACATTTTGTGACAGGGCAACAACAGCAACTGCAACAACACGTGGTGCAACCAGGAGAAACAGTGTACAGCATCGCAAGAAGCTACGGCATGTCTGTTGAAGCGTTTTACGATCTCAATCCAGAGACTAAAGATGTACTCAGAGAAGGGGGAAGGGTAATGGTTTATGTGCCGCAAAGCCCTGTTCCCATAGACTCAACACGTTTTCATTTTCACACCGTAAAACCTGGAGAAACCATCTATAGTTTATCCAAACGGTATGATGTGAATGAAGACATTTTGTATGAGCACAATTCGGAGTTAAAGGAAAGTGGGTTGAAAATCGACATGGTTATTAAAATTCCTAAAGCGCCGAGAAGAAGTCCAATTATTGAATCTCTCGCTACTGATGAGCAAACAATTCAAGATGAGGAAAAGGGCTTTTTAATCCACCAAGTATCGGCTGGTGAAACCATTTTTTCATTGACCAAAAAGTACAATATATCAGCCGGTGAATTGGTTGAACGCAATCCCAAACTAAGCGAAGGACTAAAGGAGGGGCAACGTCTAAAAATCTGCCCATTATCTCCAATTGAGTCACAAATCAAAGAAGATTTAGAGGCAAGTGCATCTGATTCAACGCGCCAACCATTTACTCTCTACCGCATTAAAGAAGGAGATAGATTGACGGATATCTACGAAAAATTTGATGTAAGCTACAAGGATCTCGAACGTTTTAACCCCCGAATCCAAGAAGGACTAAGACCAGGGCGAATGCTCTTAATCCCTTTGTCGCCTTCTAAAGATCAGGTGATAAGACACGACACGTCGGTTTACGCGCTAGATAGAATATATCCCAAAGGCCGTGCCGTCAATGTGGCGTTGTTTCTTCCGTTAGATATAGACATTGATACCATGCAAGTTGATTTTGAAAAAAAATGGATCAAGCAAAACGAAGTGAGCCTAGGGTTCTACAGTGGCGTAAAAGTAGCTTTAGACAGCTTACAAGCTTTAGGTATACCTTCTCGTGTTTTTGTCTATAACGATAAAAACATCAGTGATGACATTGTAAAAGGTTTAGACAGTATAGATATCGTAGTGGGCCCTGTTTTTCATAAAGAGTTGGAAAAGCTTCATAGCAGTATGAATCGGTTAAAGATCAATGCACTGGTTGTTTCACCAATGAGTAGAGAATCGGGTATATTAAACATACCCAATGTATATCAGTGTGTTCCTCTTAAGGAAAAAGAGAACGAGTCTATGGCGCGCTTGGTCAATACAAAGTTCTCAAAGAACACCGTGATTGTACTTCACGAAAATACAGAGAAGCACAAGCAAATAACAAACCGATTTTTGTTGGCATTAAACGATACTAATGCCTCTGTTCGCAAAGGATCTGCAGATAGAAGTGCTCTAGCAACCCTTCTTGGCGAGGAAAATGATTCGTTAAAAAAGGTAGTGATACTCTTTGGTGATGATCGTTCTTATATTGCTAGTATTTTAAATGTTTTAGGCGGACTTCGCCGTTCTGATGTTGTTCTTATTTCTGGATCAGACTTAATAAAGAATCCTACAGTTGACCTAAATAATCTGGGAAGGTTAAATTTTATTCGCCCAGAGTCTACACACATTAATTTTAATCATCAAGGTACGTTGGATTTTTATCGAATCTATAGACGTTCTTTCAGTCGTGAGCCCGATCGTTATGCCAAGCAAGGCTTTGATGTAACTTGGTATTTTGTAAGTAAGTTATGGGGAAGAGAGGGGCAACAACAACCTGTTCAGCAATATTTTTCATTTGAAAAGTTGCCAAACGGCAGTTTCCAAAACACCAATTTCATTTGGATAGGTCTTGATAAACGCATCAATCAACGCGTGATTATGCCAATGCAATGACCGCAGTAATTGTCATCGTTGGCTACTTTGCACTGCTGGTTTTCATTTCTCGTTTGACCGCAGGTAAGGCTGATAATGCCACCTTTTTTACAGCCAATCGCCAATCGCCTTGGTACCTTGTTGCTTTTGGTATGATAGGCGCTTCCTTAAGTGGTGTAACCTTTATTAGTGTGCCTGGCTGGGTGGCTACCAATGCCTTTTCTTACATGCAAATGGTTATGGGGTATTTGGCTGGTTATGCAGTAATTACCTTTGTTTTATTACCGCTTTATTATCGGCTCAACTTGGTATCCATTTACGGCTATCTTCACCAACGTTTTGGGTTTAGATCCTACCAAACAGGTGCTTGGTTTTTTCTGCTTTCTCGCATGCTAGGGTCTGCATTTCGTTTGTATATCGTTGCTCTTGTATTGCAGTTGCTCATTTTTGATGCGCTAGGACTGCCTTTCTGGCTGGCTGTATTGACCACCATTTTGCTGATTTGGCTCTATACGTTTAGAGGAGGGATAAAAACCATTATTTATACCGATACTTTGCAAACTTTATTCATGCTTTTGGCACTTGGATTCACCCTGTATTTTTTACACGATATATTGGCAGATGGTAAAAGCCCATTGACTTATGTGTCCTCGCACGAATGGAGCCAAGTGTTTTTTTTTGATAACTTTGGCAGCGAGTCTAGGCATTTTCTCAAACAATTCATCGGTGGAATGTTTATAACCATCACCATGACCGGACTCGATCAAGACATGATGCAAAAAAATCTAACGTGTAAAAATCTGGCAGATGCCAGAAAGAACATGATATGGTTCAGTTTACTGCTTGTGCCCGTAAACTTGCTGTTTCTTTCATTGGGCGTTTATCTCTACGATTACGCCGCGCTTATGAATGTTCCTGCAATGGGAGATGAGCTTTTTGCCGCTGTGGTTTTCTCTGAAGGACTACCTACTTGGATTGGCGTTGTGTTTCTTCTTGGTCTCGTTGCGGCTGCATATAGCAGTGCCGATAGTGCATTAACCGCCATGACCACCTCTTTTTGTGTCGATATTTTAGGAATGACCCAAGAAACCAACAAACGCTCACTGCTTACCAGAAAGTGGGTGCATGTTGGCATTAGTCTAATATTACTGGTTGTTGTTGTCGTTTTTAAATACTTCGTCTCAGAGAGTGTCATCAAAGAAATATTTACAGTAGCAACGTTTACCTATGGGCCTTTGCTTGGAATGTATGCCTTCGGACTCTTTACCCGCCGAAAAGTGAATGACCGATATGTGCCCATTGTGGCGCTGTTAGCACCAGTTATTTCCGGACTGCTTTACGCTTACGGGCCCCTTTGGTTTGGGTATACTTTTAGTTTTGAATTGCTTTTAATCAACGGTACACTTATGTTTGTTGGCCTGCTGTTTTTAAGCAAAACCAATAATATTTTGAGCCATGAATGACGTGCCGTATTACAATCAAGTGGACTTTAGCAATGCGCCTCACATTTCCGCTTTGATTAAGACGTACCTTAAAGGAGACTTGCCTCAAGAGTTATTCGGACACTTACCCAATCGCGATGGCTTGCGCAAGCAGGCGCAAGTTAAGTCTTCGCACTTTGCATATCGAAAGGAACTGGTCAATACCTTGAAAACGCAATACTTGCGTTGCAAAACCAATATTGCAGACCTGTCTTTTGTTTCCAAGAACATAGATGCCTTAGGGGATAAAAACACCGTGTCAATAACCACTGGTCACCAAGCATGTTTGGGTGGAGGGCCTTTGTTTAGTGTTTATAAAATTATTACCGTCATTGATCGATGTCGCAAGTTTCAGGAAGACAATCCTGAGTATAAAGCTGTACCCGTCTTTTGGATGGCTACTGAAGATCACGATTGGGAGGAGGCCAATCACTTTTACATAGATGATAGGAAGTGGGTGTTTGACAATGGTGAAGGTGGTGCCGTAGGAAGGCGTTCAACCAAAGGTATGGACGAATGGATCAATCAGTTTTCCACACAACTGCCAAAAGGTGCCGTAACAGACGATGTAATTAAACACTTACGCCACGCTTATTGTACACATGACAACTGGGCCGATGCAACTAGACAGTGGGTGCACGACCTGTTTGGACAATATGGTTTGGTGGTTATTGATGGAGACGATCGGTCTTTAAAGCAATTGTTTTTGCCTGTAATGGAGAAAGAGCTCTTTGGTTCGGGTTTTGCTCGTGAAGTTGAACAAAATACCAATGTACTAAAACACTTAGGCTTTAGTCCTCAAGCGCAATATGCAGATGTCAACCTATTTATGCTGGGTAATGGGGCTAGAGAATATCCGGTGCGTGTAGACAATGGATTTAAGTGGAAAAACAGACATTGGTCCAATGAGGCGTTTCATGAATTGTTATGCCAATCCCCCGAATATTTTAGCCCTAATGTTATTCTCCGTCCTCTTTATCAAGAGTGTATTTTACCTAATATCAGTTATGTAGGTGGTCCGGGAGAGCTTGCCTACTGGTTGCAGTTGAAAGGTGTATTTGAATCGGTAAATGTGCCTTTTCCAGTGCTTACATTACGCGATGGTTTTGTATTGTGGACAGATAAAGATCGACGACGATACGAAAAATTGAAAGTGGATATGTTGTTCTCACCTCAAAGCGACTGGAAGAAGCTCTGGGTGAAAGAACACACCTCATTACCACTTCAACTCAATGAGCAAAAGCAAACCATACAAGCCCTTTTTGACGACTTAGACAAGCTTGCTGAGCAAACCGATCAAAGCATGAAAGGAGCAGTAGCTGCTCAACGTGCCAAGCAGCTCAAAGGCATTGATAAGCTAGAAAAAAAACTTCTTCGCGCGGAGAAGCGACAACACAAAGAGGCTATGCAACACATCGATAAGTTGTTAAATGTCATCTACCCATCAAATATCCCCCAAGAACGTCACGATTCACTTTGGATGTGGTGGCTTAAAACAGGAAAAAACCCTATAGCGCAAGTGCTTGAAGCTGCAGATCATGGATTTGTTGTGTTGGTGCTAAGGTGAACCCGGTGATAATAAAGAAATAATATTAGGTCTTCATGCGTAAACAACCGCTATCTGTTGATGCTTTTATTAAACTTATATTTATCAGATGCCAAGGCCGTCAATGCTTGACCCACATCTTTATTACAGAATGCATTTAGTCTTAAGTGGGTATCGGGAAGATGAAGTGACTCGTACGATATTTCTATAAACCTACCCTTCAATTTTGCTTGATAGGTTCTTGCTTGGTCAACGTATTGTTGCCAAAGCTTATAGGCTTTGTCTTTGTCTAACTGCACGTCTGACCGAACTTCCCCAGGCGTATTTTGTCGGTTGAGAAGGCTTTTTACGACGTCATCAGCATTGCGAACCAAATGAATAACCTTTGCTTCCGGATAAACAGACAACCAATGTGATAGTGTAAATGTGTTGCGAGGGTCTTTCCAGCCCCAAGCTGTTTTGCCCAAAATGATTTGCCATACAAAGTCTCTCCTACGGTGTAAATTGAAGTGAATTTTCAGTAAACAGTAGGGTGTATGATTAGTCCAGTGGTCTTGTTGAGGAACAAGAGGGGCGTCCCAGTGGCCACCTGCATTTTGCAAGGCCTCTTGGTTTAAGCTCAAAAAGTGTATGGCTTCTTCGTTGTGGTCTCTATCAACACCCATGTGGATGCCCGACCGGTGCATGGCTGCAGCCAACCATGACGTTCCACTGCGGTGACACCCTATAACGATAAACGGACGAGCAAATGCACGTATCATGATGGTTCTAAGACTCCTTTTTCAAGTCCTTTTGGTCTGCAGAGTCCAGTGGCTCATCTTGAGGTAGCTCTTGATCATCAGCGGTCATTTGACTGGGTGGTAGTGTCGAGTCATTCCAACTACCAACCGATAATGGAACCCAAGCTTTTAGTTTCTCACGGTGTGGTGTGAAGTAGTAGTGAAGATACTCCTTTGCAAAAGATTCATCTGCCTGAATGCCCGAAGAAGAATTTTCATGTGGCAAGGTTTCATTTTTCCATTGATGGGCCGGTAAATTCAAAAAAGAGGTTAAGGCTTTCATACACTCAGCCGGTTGAGCCAATAGAGTTTCCATGCGCATAACAAACATTTGTTGACGTTTGAAATGACGAGTAAAATTCATCCACTGGGTTTCGTAGTGGCCACGAGATTTATAGGTGAAATTTTGATAAGTAGAGTCAGGGGTGTCCCAGCTTTCACCTGCTTGCATGGCTTTGAGTAAGCGGTCTTCTTCTGTAACTAAAGCCATTAAAGGACTTAAAGGTTCAATACCACGTTCTGCATTCATGCGGTAATGTGACAATGCTCTTTCTGCCGGGTCGCGTAAGATGAATATCAGTTTAATATTCGGGTACATTTGTGCTATTCTTGCAGCTACAGCTGGGTGATACATATAAAATGGAGAGGCTTCTCCGGTGATCATTCCTTCAGGGCACATCAATTGCTCGCGATAGAATTCTTTACCAGCATTGAAGTTAAAGTCGAAAAAGTGGAGTTCCTTCTTGTCGTTGCGATACACCTTAGGGTGCTTTGCAAGCATATCGTATAGGGTGCTGGTGCCAGATTTTTGTGCACCAACGATAATAAAGGAAGGTGAAGAGGGAGAAAGATTACCACTCTTCTTTTTTTTCTTTTTAAATAGTCCAAACATGGTGAGGTATAATTTTTATCAAAAAAAAATATTAGTTTAATCGTCGAATCAATGTCCTTACGACGCTTCGAAGATAGAAATAAAATACGAACATAAAAACATGAATTTTTGAACCTACTTGCTGTCTCGTTGTTTGCTATGTTTGTCATTAGAAATTTTAAATATTCACGCTGCCCACAAGCAGTTAAATTCAAACACACATGAGAAAGTTTTTTATTACCGCTGCCGTATTGATTTGCGGTTCTGTTTTCGGCCAAGAATTGCCTACACCTAGCAGTAAGGCTAGTGTAGAGCAAAGAATAGGTCTCACCGATATCAGTGTTACTTACCACCGCCCAAACGTCAATGAAAGAGATATTTTTGGCGAATTGGTGCCCTTTGATAAGTTGTGGCGAACGGGTGCCAATAAAGCAACGGCATTGACATTTTCAACCGAAGTGATGATTTTGGATGAAGTACTTCCCGCAGGAACTTATAGTTTGTTTGCCATTCCAAGCCAAGATCAGTGGACTTTGGTGTTTAACACCGAAACCGAACTTTGGGGTACCGGTAATTACAAAGAAGAAAATGATGTTATGAGGGTAACGGTTTCATCTGAAATGACAAACTTTACCGAATCGTTTACCATCGATTTTCAAAATGTGCGTAAATCTAGTGGCATGCTTTGTTTGCGTTGGGCAGAAACCCAAGCTTGTGTGCCCATCCAAGTCGATGTAGAGAAAAAAGCATTGGCAAACATCAGTGAAGCTGTAAACAGCGACGATGCCAATTGGGGTGTTTTTCGCAATTCAGCATCTTATTATATGGACAACGACGTAGACCATGTACAAGCGCTTGAATGGATGAAAAAATCTGTGGAAATGAAGGATGATAACTGGTACAGTCATTATTTACTTGGCAGAGCATACCACCTCAATGGCGATAAAAAAATGGCTAAGAAATCCGTGAAAAACGCATTGAAAATGTACCGCGACAATACCGAAGAGGGCAGCCGTCCTTACGAGGGAATGCTTGAAGCCGCTTTGAAAGAGTGGAAATAATTTACGTCTGAGTATTAAACCCAAGAATGTTATTTTGCATTAAAAAGCTTAATCTCAAAATCATTAAAGGGACAGCATTTGCTGTCCCTTTTTTCATGCCAATATCGAAACCCCCCATTACCAACTCCCTCAACTAAAAACTAAAAACAAACCATTATCGCATAAGAAACAATATTCAAATCCGGTCCATCCCAGTTTTGAAAATACGACGTGTGATCGATCATCACTCTATTGTGTATAACATCATCCAAACTAAAACTTAGGTAAAAACCAAGGCGGTATGGATTTACCTCAAAGCTTCCTCGTTGCAATTCTCGTATGCTATAGCCCGCTTCATCTTTAAAGCTTCTGCGTGAGGTACTTCTGGTATGTGCGCCTCCATACACACCAATTTCAATGGCATCGGCTATTAACAAATATTTGCTTTTGAAACCTATGCCAAACTGTAAATCAACGTAGCTGCTGGCTAAGGAAGACCGATTAAGACTTTCGTCTGAGCGAATGAATGCCGTTTCTCCGTCTACAACTGTAAAGTAGTCGTTTCGACGAAAGCGATGGCGATAGGTTGAATATCTCACTTCACTGGATAAATACCAACGCTTGCTTAGGTTGAGCTCACCGCGCAGTCCAATATGTCCAGTTAAGTTAAATAAACGTTGATCGTTTTCAGCAAAAAACTGATTGGAATTCAATGCCAAGTTACTAAAACCGGTACCCAAGAGAAAGTAAACCGAAGTAGGACTGTCTTTTTTGCGCTTTTCTATATTTAGAACCGAGTAGTAGGCATTATCGTCAAGTATTTTGAGCGTTTCGTCTAAATCGAATAAGGCATTGTCTAGATCACCCATCGCTTTTTCTACTTGTCGTCTGATATCGTCATTGTATTCGCTGTGTATTTGATTGGCTCGCTCATCGCCCAAGTCGGCACGAAGGTCTTTTTTGGATTTCAGTCGTCGGGTCGAATGGTTAAATGCTTCTAGCTCGGGAGCTTCCTGAAACAC
>JAIUMB010000092.1 GCA_022565745.1 Cryomorphaceae bacterium
AATCGAGAAACACCAAATACACAATTCTACTTTGGTACACTTCAAACCACGAACGTCACCTTTGATTACAATAGTTTCTTTCATCCAAACTTCAACCCCTCTACCATGTTTTTTGCCGATGTAAATGGTATTAAGTCGGTTGAATTATCTGATTGGCAACAGCTTCCAAGAGATGTCAATGGGTTTTGGACCAATCCCGACTTTGTTTCACCGGGAAGTGATTTTACACCAAATATACCGTTACTCGCTTCCAGTGGGTTGAGTTTTTCATTGCCCACAGATGTCTTTCAAAACCCGAGAAGCACGACTGCCCCTTCCATTGGCGCCATAGAATTCACACCTCCTCCGGGAACAGACCCTATGATTGAAGGTATGGATTCTGATTCCATTATTTGTAGTGGCCCTTATCCCATTACCCTACGCTTGAACAACTACGGCGGTGTAAATGCAGATTCCGTATTGATTGAAATGGTGAAGAATGGCGTGACCACGACACATATGATTCAGCGTACTTTGGAACCCGGTATATCAACGCCTGTGGTCATTGACGTGGTTAATCTTACACCTACAGACTTTCTCAATCTTGAGTTTAGAATTCTAGAAAGTTTTCCCGGACCAGATTTGGATACCACTAATAACTTTTTCTCTGTTACCGGTCTGCGAACAAGAATGAGCGGAACATACACGGTTAATAGATTCTTGCCTAATTCAGGAACTAATTTCACCAATCACTTTGATGCGGTAGAAGCACTTAACACTTACGGAGTTTGTGGTCCCGTGTTGATAGAAACCGCTCCATTTACTGGACCATATAATGAGTTCCTTCACCTCAAATCCATCTTTGGAAGCAGCCCAACAAATACCATCACCTTCGATGGAAGCAATGTTATCGTCAATCCCAGTGCCGATTTCAAAAACAACACTGCGCTTTGGCAAGTAGAACGAGGTGCGCACATTACCATCAAAAACTATCAATTTGTAGTCACCGGCAGCCAGACTCAACTTTACAACACAGATATATTGTTGATTTCCAATAGGTCCAAATCCATTCGCATTCTAAACAATTCATTTGAATTCCCAAGAGACATTGACAGCACCTGCCATATAAGAGTCGTAGGAGATAAGTTTGTCTCAGGATTTTTACCTCTTGAAGACACCCTAGTCATCGGGAAAAACCAGTTTTCTGGAGGCTTAATGGCTGTAAACATCATTGGCTTTGAAGACAACCGCGCTCAATATCTACGTATTCATGATAATCACATTATTGACAACAAGAGAAACATCATAATTCACGCTTTTGATGATATAGCACTCACGGGAAACATTGTAACCATGGAAACCACCTTTGGTTGTTACATCAATCATGCTACAAATCTTACTTTTGATAATAATGGCGTGTTTTACAATGACTTAGGCGAAGTATCTGTGCACAACATCCGAGCTGCCTTATTCACGGATAACATTTTTGGCGCTTTAAATATAACCAACAATGTCATTAGTTTATCTCGCTCCAATACTGGCAGTAATAGAGAGTTATTCGGATTTGAATTAAGTGTGGACAACAATACGGTTATCACATTAAATCACAATACAGTTGGCTTGAAAACAAGTAAAGAAACATCCATGTTTTTGGGGGTAAAGGGCGTTGGTGTATACGCCACCCAAGCCCATGCCTTTGAATCAAAAAACAACATCTTTTATGTATTGACTTATGATAATCAGGCAGCTTTTTACCAAATTGACAACACGCCCCAAACAAGTACAATCAACAATAATGTGTATTATTCGGTAGATGGAAACAAAGACAACATTTTAATGCTTGAAGGCCCGGCACAAAACATCATAGGATTTGAAACATGGCAATCCGTTTATGGTGAATCGGATGGCAAATACACCACCCCATTGTTTTTTGACCTTAATGCGCAAGACTTATACCCACAGTCGGAACGAATTGCCCAAACCGCCTCAGTACTAACACCGCCGGTGACCACCGACTATTTTGACAGCATACGTAAATCACCTGCCGATCCCGGCGCCATAGAGTTTGACCCCCTGCCCTGTCCTGGTTTACTCGCACAAAAAGGGTTCTTCACCGACAGTGTTATTGTTTTTGACTGGGAAGGAACAACCAAAAACGTTGACCTTTTGTATGGCCCAACAGGTTTTGATACGACAACATCTGGTACGCTCGTAACCAATATCAGTGAGGAAATTTACGAAGTTACCAATTGGCAGCAGGGTGACTGCTTTGAATATTACATTCGACAACATTGCCATACGGGTGGAACAACTTCATGGGAAGGACCTGTAGAGGTGTGCGTACCCCATAATATTGACCTTGGAGTCATCATCAGCAGTAATAATCCAATATGTCATCCTGCATTTGGTGATTTAACGCTTCTTGTAGATGTTTACAATAATGGCTTGGAAACTGTCGATAATTTCACCATCAAATACAACACCCAAGGAATTGTGTTTGTTACAGACTCAATGGTCATTAACAGTGCCCTCGCTCCAGGTGATACAGCCCAATTTGCCATTGGTATTCCGGGAGACACGGAAGACGGTGGACGTTTGATTTTTAATGTCAATTTAAATGTAAGTGGTGATGGCAATACATCCAATAACATAAAAGGCTTGTCCTTTTATATTATTCCATTTGCTCCACGACCGATGCACGTCACCGTTTGTCCCAACAATACCGATCCCATAACGCTTTACGCCCGCAGACTTCCTGGTGTAGGGCACGCATGGTTTGACATAGACACCAATGATTACAGTTTGTATATACACGAGGGCGATACATTTATAACGAATGCATCAGTAGGTGATACTTTTTACCTCAAATACTTCAATTATCCGCCCAATTATACTGCAATCAGCAGTTTCACTTTTAATGAATATTTTACTTTAAACCCCAATTCTGCTGTATCGAGTAGTGAATACAATCCCGATATTCATAAAAAGGATTTTATTTCTCAGTGTTACTACCCCACCACCATATCGCATGATCCGTACTTACTGGCTCGAAGGTGTACGATAAGTGCCGGTGTTACAAATTTAAATGGCGCTTCTCCATCAGATGCTGTACAACGAACAAAAGTAAAGAACCGTTGGACCCCTTTGGCTACCTTTTCTCAAACCGATAATGCGCCCTTCACCAATTATCGCTCGTCTTTGGTTGATTTTGGCACCCCCACTTTCAACTCAACCGGCGAAATTGATTTTGAAATGCACTTAGGACGTTTCAGTGATGGATTGGGATGCGGCATTAATCAAATTAGAATTAATTCGGGACAGTGGAATACGGAACTGGCATACCAATACATCACGTGTTCTCAATTGCTCACCCCCATTATCATCGAGGAAACCCCTCTACCTGAAGCCGGTTTTGATTTTGTTGAAAATGCTATGCGCGGATACTTTGAATCAACTGCTGAAAATGCCGATTCATCATATTTTGAAGTCATAACCTTTGGTCTTGGAGGTAAACCAGGCAAGCGCGTAGAGTTCGATTTTCCCGCAGTTGGAAATTACTTGGTTTGCCAATATGTATACAACGACTGTGGCGCTGATACCATTTGCGAGTGGATTGAGATTAAGAATGTACGTATTTCTGTTGACGAAGAAACGCTCAACGATCTTTTGACCATTTTCCCTAACCCGTCGCAAGGCTTGATGACACTTAAAGCAGATGACCTGGCGTTTCAATCTACCGATATAAGAATTACCGATACCTACGGAAATCAAATAAAAAATATGCACTGGGATGCCCCTGCAAATGGAACAAAAGAGCACACCATTGATTTGAGCGCTTTATCCGCTGGGGTGTACTTCATTGAACTCAGACAAGGAAAGTCAAAGACGGTTAAGCGTTGGATTAAGCTTTAGGATCAAAACGACCAAACCACACCCATAGGCGTAACTTTAATGACGTAATTAGAAGCCGTTAAGTAACCAACGGTAAATCCAATGGCCCCTCCAACCAGTACATCGCTGACATAGTGATGTCCGGCCAAAACACGTGAAGTCATTACCGATGCACCTAAAGTCAATAAAGCACCTTTTAGCCAAGGTTGATGTTTTTTATCTACATAGCTGTCGATATATTGCCACCCAAATCCGGCGATGGTCATAGACAAGGCACTCGTACCACTCCAAAAAGAACGACAATCATCAGCTGTACTACAGCCCTCTAATACAGCATAGGGTCTGGTGCGGGGAAACATGTTTTTTGACAGTTGGCCTAGCAAATAGCTGGTTGAAACCGCTTGTGTTCCGACCAGAAGAGGTGTTGTCCAATCATGCCGATTGGCAAACAACGAGGACATACCTAAGACCGCAATTTGCGAGCCCGCAAAGACATATCCAGCGTGGTGCCAACCCCTATATTCACTACGATAAGGACCACGCCACTCACTTGTTAACTCAGGAAGAAGATTGTATTCGCCCATTCCGCCTGTGGCATATATGGCTACAGCCGAAGTTGTGACAGCAATGGGAATCCAAGGGCGTTTTATTTCCATTTGCGCATAAACCACTTGAGAAACCAAGGATAGCCAAATGAAAATACATTTTACTGAATTCATTAGTTTTCTGGCATTGGTGGTCCGGTAGGCTCAGGCAACAAACAAGGGTTGCATGGCAGATGAAGATGAACAGAATCATTTACAGCTGATCTAGACTTTACAAAAAACTGATGGTCTGGAGTGGTTCTAAAACGCTCACATAAAGCGTCGTTTTCCTCGACTGCGGTTTCCACGCGCTCGGCCAGAAAAAAAGAAAGCGTATCGCCTTTTTTAATGTCGGTAACGGAATACCTGCCTTTTTCGTCGGTTACAATTTTTGTTTTTTCAGTATTCACCTGCAAATACATAGGCCGCAAGACCGTAGAAGCCTCTACCACCCTTTGGTCATTGATGGGTGCTGCGCCTCCACATACGTCCTGAGTCATGGTAAATTGAACCACGTACTCTGGAGAGGCACATGCCATAAGGAATAACGGCAGAGAGTGGAAAATAAATTTACGGATCATTTGATGATACATTTTTTTGTATACGTTCCCGAGGCGTTGCGAAAGGTAAGAACATATACACCAGGAGAAACACCTTCGATATTCAATGGCTGCTGTGAAGCCTGCTGTATGCTAAAACGCCTTACATGTTTGCCATTAATACTGGTTAAGTCAACTTCTGCTTCTTCGTCTGCATCAATGAAAATGATGTTTTTAGCTGGATTGGGATATACTTTAAATACGTCTTTTTTATCGAAAGATGCAGTTCCTATGTTCACGTGATACAATTCACTCTCCCACACCCCACGTCCATAGGTACCTGCCCTAATTTTGCCTATGTTGTATTGAATTTTTAAATCATTGACAATCACATTGGGCATACCATCAAAAAATGGCATCCACGCGTGCATTCCTTCTTCACGGTAGTATACGCCAACATCCATTCCCAAATACAATCGTTCGACTGAGCCGTCTTGGGCCACGATTACATTTGCTGGAAGGGCAGGCAGACCTTCGCTGAAATCCGTCCAAGTGGCCCCTCTATCGGTAGATCTAAACACGCGTTCACCTCCATTGTATCCAGACATGGTAACGTAGATGATGTCTGCATTAACCGGATTAATTTCAATATGTGACACCACCAACCGATTGGGTAAACCAGGACCAACCATAGACCAAGTGGCACCACCATCTTCTGTTTTCCAAGGTCGGGTCCCCGTTGAGTAGAAAAACACATTAGGATTACTTTTACTAATGGCCATTTGCCTGATTTTTCCACTGATGTTCTCACGGAATTTTGTCCAGGAAGCCCCTCCATCTTCAGTTTTCCAAATATTATCCTTGCCAACATAAAGCGTATTCGGCTTATTTGGATGCATAAGATATGGCGTTACCCAATTACCAGTTTCTTCAATTTCCGTCATCAATCTGGTAAAAGTAGCCCCACCATCATTTGATTTTCTGAGATTACCAAACTGAGTGGTAATATAGACCGTATCAGGATTTGTTGGATGAATGATGGTGTGCATACCATCTGCACCGAAAATATGCTTCCACTTACCAGCTTCCAAACGATTTGTGCCGTTGTCTTGACTACCAAACTGCATGATGTTGTTAAAGTTTGGACTAAGTCCAATTCCGTAAATTTGGGTTATTTCAAGGCCTTTAGACAAGTCTTGCCAAGACAATCCCCCCGTTACGGTTCTAAAAATACCACCGTCGCAGCCAACGTAGAGGGTGTTTCCGTGGTAACCCAAATAATGAATATCGGCATGCACATATGGATGATTGTTATTATCGTATCTCCAATGAGACATCAAACTAAAAGAATCTCCGCCATTAAACGTTCGCCAAATATTTATCCCACCTGTAAACACATGATCGGCATTGATTGGAGAAACGGCAATACACAAGTCGTACCAACCTTGTCCGCGTTCATTAAATCCATTGACGTCGCCAGCCAGAATATTTGGGGTATCCAATTTTAAAACGAAAGACTCCCCTGCATCATCTGAGCGATAAAAACCATGTAGACCTTGTGTAGAGGAGGATGCCAATAAAGCGTACACTCTCGAAGAATCGGCCGGACTTACACCCAAGGCTATTCTTGATACCCCCGAGGCATGGGGTAAACCGTCGGTAATTTCGTTGAAAGTAGCTCCACCGTCTTCTGATTTAAAGAAGCGATTTGAGGCAACATACAAAACATTTGGGTTTAAAGGATGGTATGCCATCGATCTAAAGTTGCCGCCTTGAATCACTTGCGACCAAGTTACACCACCGTCTTCAGAGCGATAAACGCCATTTGATGCGCCAACCATAATAATATTGGTGTCATTGGGTGCATATTTCACATCCGAAATGCGAACAAAGGAACTTACATCCCACTGCAAGCCAGTTGTATCCCAAGTATAACCAGCATCATGGCTTACCAATAAACCTATGCTGTAAGTTGATGCCCCATAACCATCGCCTGTGCCTAATAAAATGGTTTGGTTATTCTGTGGGTTAATGGCAAATCCCGTTGCACCAATCACCGGAAGGTAATCGGTCAAGTTTTCCCAGTCTCCACCCTGATTTGGAGAGCGCCAAAAGCCACCGCTGGGGGTTGATAAATAAATGGTTTGAGGATTGACTGGATCTAACTCAATCCAATTGACACGACCTAAGCCCGGATTATATCCACTTTCGTGATTCTCCCAATCGCTAGGCCCCATTGATGACCAATTTCCTTGAAAGCCAGTTCGTGATTGATTCTGATAAATGTTCATCATTTCATTCCAAGCAATCGCTGGGTCAGGACGTTGTCCATTTAATCCAATGCGCTCCTCCATATGGTAAAACCATCGATGGAATTGCTTGTGTCCCTCTCCTCTTTGGTAAGGAAAATGACTCCACTCCTCGTCATAAGCATTTTTAACTTCTTCTACCGTGTATTGAGCATCATGCATCATATCCACCCATGTCGTTTGTGCATGCACAAAAACCGTTGAAAAAAGTAATAAAAACGCTAAGCGTTCAGCCTTGGTAAAATTCATTTTTCTCTGTATTACATTTGTTTTACTGCTCTATTATAACCTACATTAACCTAAAGAACGCTTGATGATTGTTTCTTGCGAACAAGGTTTATCCAGATGGATATATAGAATAGACCAGATGATTATTCTCCAAAAATACAATAGCGGAACAAAACAAATGAACGCATAAAGAAAAGGCACTATCTCTTTCTGAAGTCGGGTGGATTTTGACGCCATTCTAGAGGACCATCACAAAAGATCTCTATAATGGTGGCTTCTTTATTAGGGTCAAAATGTGTTTTAATTTGCTTGGTAAGATTTTTCCATACGTCTTCATCGTATGCCAAACAATCTATGTCAAAAATAATCACATCATTGGTTCGAATGACAACATACATTGGACGGGCATTGTCGTAACCTCGTAACTTTCGACCTGGCCTGATTTGCTCGCCTCCAACAAAATTATCAAACCAAAATCTCAAAGCATTTTCTAATACGTATGGATTTTCATAGGAAAAAGCGTGAACATAAAGCTTTAATTTCTTTTTTTGTCCAATCTTATTGGGAACTTTGTCTGTGCTTCTGAGCATAAAAAAGTCTTCAAACTCATGTTCAGTCTCAAAAATAGACCCAACATCTCGTGGGCGCAGATTAAGTCTTTTCAAATCATAATCTGACTCATAATCAGCAACAAAAGCGGCTACATCTTGCTGAACTCTCGTCACTTTATCTTGTTGTGCCTGCAGGAAAATTGGAGAAAATAGGGCAGTAATCGCGAAAATTACCGAAAAATACAAATGAGAGACATTTTTTCCCATTTTGAACACATTGGAGAAAAGGACTAAACTCTTAGTTGTTGATTTACTGTTCATTGCGAAAATTTATTTGTTATGGCACATGGATTGCAAACTAGTATCACAGTAGTAGTAGAGTTTTTCATAGTTAAGCCTTTTTAGGTAATCCCGGTGGGTAGTAGCTCCGGGATTTTTTTTTTGCAAACATATGAAGCAACCAATAATAAATAGCTTTGCTAAATCTATTCCAATTTTACCATCTATTCCAAATATACCAAAGATAAAATATAATATTTAATGATTTTGCTAATGGCAGTCAACAGCCAAAAGGCAATCTAAAACTAGAATTATTTTACGCATAAAAACAAAACACTCACGTTTGGAAAATCAAATGGAAAGCGTCATTACATCACTGTGTATGTTCACGTACCTATAACCAAGATTTTTTCTCAAAAATATACAAATTTTCCAAATATGAAACAACATCAGTAAAGGCACAAAAACCAAATCACTGTATATCTGATACTTAAAAAACAAAAAAAATTGGGCACAAACATTGCAATATAGACATCAGTAGTAGTAGAGTTTTTCATAGTTAAGCCTTTTGCTAGGTGAAATCCCGGTGGGTAGTAGCTCCGGGATTTTTTTTTACCCCTACTCTATCTCTTCAACATCAG
>JAIUMB010000093.1 GCA_022565745.1 Cryomorphaceae bacterium
AACTGGAATTTTCTGAACCGACTTAAGCGGCAACCAGATAAGTCTTCTTTTTACTATTGGCATCTTACAGTTCAACTTTTAAATAGCAAAGAAGATGAATAAAAAAGGCCTGTCGGAAGCGAACATAAAAGCTAAATTCATCCAACAATTTCACCTCCCGAAATCAAAAATTCAAAATTATAGATTAGACTTATGGTTGTCAAAAAAAGACTTCAAAGTTTCGTTTATGTTAAATTCTGCGTCAGCTTAGAAAACCGACAACCTAGAAAATCACGAAAAATATTGTTTCTAAATATGGAAACATATCGGCAAAGTCGGGACAGAAGAGCGTGACGAATACGAACTTCGAATGGACGTTTTGGGAAAAATGATTAAAGCCGCAAGACAAGAAAAAAATTTGACTCAAGAAGAACTCGGACGACTTGTTGGAGTTCAGAAAGCTCAAATCTCTAAACTTGAAAGTAGTGCCAACAGTGCGACAATTGACACCATTATCAAAGTGTTTAGAGCATTAAAACCAGAAATCAATTTTAATGTAAAGCTAGAAGACAACTTTGTCAAACTCGCTTGACAGAAAAAAAAGCCGAACGCACAAAAACATTCATCCGAGTAAAGGAAGCCCCCCCCCAATCACCCCTCATCTATCAATGCCTTCACATCATTCAAGGTATCTATCTCCTCTACGGGCTTGTCCTTACGCCAACGCGAAATCCGCGGAAACCGCATGGCTACGCCTGATTTGTGGCGACTAGACAACCGAATGCCTTCGAAGGCGATTTCAAATACCAATTCAGGGCTTACACTGCGTACCGGACCAAAACGCTCCTGGGTATTGGCCTTGACAAATCGGTCAACCTCCCGGATTTCTTCATCGGTGAGACCACTGTAGGCCTTGCATACCGGCACCAAACCGTCGCCGTCTTTTACCGCAAAGGTGTAGTCGGTGTACAAATTGGCCCGTCGGCCGTGACCGCGCATGGCGTAAATCATCACCGCATCAATGGTTAAGGGATCGACTTTCCACTTCCACCATATGCCGCGCTTTCTTCCACCTTCGTACGGGGCATCTAACGGCTTAACCATAAAGCCCTCGGCGCGATGAGCTCTCGACATTTCACGCAGCGCCTTTGCCTCTTCCCACGAATCAACTTTCGGTGGTTCACTCAGGTGAATCAACCCCTCTTTTGGAAGTGATTCCGATAATATTTGCACGCGTTCCCGCAAGGGCTTACTGCGCACATCATCGCCGTTGTGCTCCATCACGTCGTAGGCACGAAAAACCACAGGGTGCGTCTGCATAATTTTGGCTCCAACTTTTTTTCGTCCCAAGCGCTTTTGCAAATCCCCAAAAGACTGCACCTCCCCGTCGCGAAACACCAATATTTCGCCGTCCCATACGCCTTCCAAACCGAGCTCGTGGGCAGCAGCTACTATCTCGGGAAATTGGTCGGTAGACAACTCCTCACCCCTCGACCAAATAAATACTTCTTTGTTTCTACGAATGAGCTGTGCCCGTATACCATCCCATTTCCACTCGATGCGAAATCGCTGAAAGACGCCCAATTCTTCCGGGGACGATTCCAAGGGATAGGCCAAACAAAAGGGGTAAGGCCTTGATAAATCGGCCATGTCGTCGTTGGGCTTGATGAGGCTTTGCCAAGTGGTATTAACCGGATCCCATTTCCCCATCAAGCGATGCGCCATCAGCGATACGTCGACATTGGCGTATTGGGAAAGCGCCCGCGTCATCAGTCGCTGGGATACGCCAATGCGAAAACCACCCATGAGTATTTTGTTAAACACAAATCGTCCAAACTCATCCAAACCATCCCAAGCGTTTAAAATAAATGCTTTACGCACTTCTAAGGGTTGATCTTGTAAGGCGATGATTTGTGTCATCCAGTCCGACAACAACGAGGACGATATTTGCTTGGGTGGTGGTGATAATCGAGCTAGGGTTTCCGCCAAATCGCCAACGATGTGGTAACTCTCTTCGAGCAGCCACAAGGGCACATCGGCGACATCTGCACACCACTGACGCAAATCTGCCGAGCGCACGATTTTCTTCGGGCGCTTTCCGCTGAGCAAAGCCACCGCCCAAACCTTATCTGCATCGTCGGCCACCTCAAAAAAATCAACCAACGCCCGCAGCTTATCATTGGTTTTGGTGGTTTCATCTAAAGCCCTAAAAAGATCGATAAATGCATTCATGGATAATGCAAAGATAACTTGTCCACCAAGTGGATTGTTTTCGAAGATATTATTGGATTGGTTATCACGTAGGGAGACCTACCCTACGCTCCTCCCAACAACTCCTGCGCTGCTTCTCGGGATACTTCGGTGACTTTGTCGCCACTCAGCATGCGCGCTACTTCCTCGGTGCGCTCTTCGGCATTTAAAACACTGACTACCGTATAGGTACTGCCCGAGCGCTGATCTTTTTCCACGCGGAAATGCATTTGTCCGGCAGCGGCGATTTGCGGCAAGTGCGTGATGGCGACCAACTGCACATTCTTGCTCATAATGCGAAGCAATCCCGCCACCTTAGCGGCTGTTTGTCCGCTGATGCCGGTATCAATTTCGTCGAATATCAGCGTGGGCAATCCGCGGGTATCGGCCAGCGCAGATTTCAGCGCCAGCATGATGCGCGACAGCTCCCCTCCAGAGGCTACTTTTTCCAATGGTTTTGCCGGGTGACCAGGATTGGCAGAAAACAGCCATGCCGGCTTATCTATACCCGAGGTACTCAAAGCGCATTCATCCAACTGAATGCTAAAGGTTGCTCCGGAAAAATTGAGATCAACCAGCAACTGATTGATGGTTTTTTCCAACTTGGGAATGCTTTCCAAACGCGCCTTTCGGAGAACCCTAGCCGCTTCTTCTGCTTGTTGCAACGCCATTGTCACCGCTTCTTCCGCGGCCTTCGCTTCATCAGCAAAGGCGTCGATGCGGCGCACCTTTTCCGCCAGGGCTTCCCACACCTCTGGCAGTTCATCAGCCTCACATTTGTGCTTTTGCGCCAGCTGATTGATTTTATTGATGCGCTCTTCCAATATTTGAATGCGCTCCGGATCGTGATCCACCAATTCGGCGTAGCGGTAAGATTCGTCGCTGATGTCTTTTAACTCGATGTATGCCGACTGTGCGCGCTCATACAGTTCTTTAGCTTCCTTGCTGATATTTTGCAGTGGAGACAATTCGGCAACGGCTTTGCGCAATTGACCGAGTAGCCCAATGTCATCGCCTTCCAGCAGCTCCGACAAACCACCGGCAGCGGCCTTAATCTCCGCCACGCTGTCGAGGGCGCGCCACTCCTCCTCTAAGGCCGCAAGTTCTCCGGCCGTTGGCTTCAATTCCTCCAGCTCCTGCAATAAAAACTCGGCGTAGTCACGGTCTTCATTTCCTCCATAAGCTTCTTGTAGTTCCCGCAAAGCTCTTTTTTTCTCGTGCCAATGGTAAACAGCCGAAGCACAGGTCTTGAGCGCCGCTTGGTGTCCGCCATACAGATCGATTAATGACAGCTGATAATCGGGATTGGTCAACAAGCGTGTGTCGTGCTGTGAATGAATATCGATGAGCTGTGACCCCAAAAATTTCATTTGATCCAGAGTAGCCGGCACATCGTTGATAAAGGCTCTTGATTTTCCACCGGGCAAAATTTCCCTACGCAAAATGGTGTAGGCGTCAAAGGGTTGATCTATTTGCGCAAAAACATCTAAAAAGACGCTTTCTTCCAGGGAAAAATGTCCTTCAACCACACACTTTTTACCCGCATCTTTCACGGCTTGTAAATCGGCGCGTTGTCCGAGTATCAAACCCAATGCGCCCAACATGATGGACTTCCCTGAGCCGGTTTCACCGGTAATCACCGTGAGTCCGCTGTTCCAATCCAACTCCAGTTGGTCAATCAAGGCAAAGTTGCGAATGTCTAATCTGGTTAACATACGGCAAATGTAAAAAATTGGGACTTGCCACTAACCGCTGCGTTTCTATTTTTACAAAAAATTTTTTCATGAGGAAGTATTTACTGTTAATGACCCATTTGATCTTCGCACAGTGGACTATGGCTCAGTCCCTACACCAACGTGAAGGCATCCGCGACGACCGCCGTGAAATCACCTATGCGATTACCAATGCTGTTATTATCCCTGAAGCTGGCGCTGAGGCCAACAGCATGCTCGTTCACAACGGAAAAATTACCGACATTGGCAACGACATCCGCATACCCAACGATGCCGTGGTGATCGATTTTCAAGGCAAATACATCTACCCCTCTTTTATTGAACTCCACGACAGTTATGGCTTAGAGAAAAAACCACACAGTAAGAGTGATAATGCCCCGGAGTATGCGCGCAAAGACGGTAAAAGCGCTTTTGGCTGGAACCGCGCCATTCGTACCGACATAGATGCCGCTGATCTATTTAGTAATGATGCTGAAACGGCTAAAACAATGCGCGAAAAAGGCATTGGATTGGTCTTAAGTCACCATCAAGATGGAATTGTGCGCGGAACCGGCAGTTTGGTGGCCCTGGCCGAAATGGACGAACAATACACCGTGTTGAAAGACCGCGCGGCTCGATTCTTATCGCTCGACAAAGGCAGCAGCACGCAACAATACCCCAGTTCGCAAATGGGCGCCATTGCTTTGCTTCGCCAAACGTATTACGACCTACAGTGGTACGAAAAGCAATCGACCACAACCGAACGCCACCTCCACCTTGAGGCCATGAAAAGCCAAAGGAAGTTACCGGCTTTTTTCGCCGTTCCCGACAAACTATCGGCCTTACGCGCACTTCGCATAGGACGCGAATTTGACGAAAACTTCATCATTCTGGGCAATGGCGATGAATACCAACACATCGACGCCATCGCGGAAACCAAAGCCCCCTTTGTTATACCCGTTAACTTCCCAGACGTACCCAACGTAAGCGACCCCTTTATGATGCGTGAAGTGGGCCTAAGGGATCTCAAGCACTGGGAACTCGCCCCCTATAATGCACGCATTCTTAAAGAAAACAACATCCCCTTTGCATTTACCTTAAAAGGCACCGACAAGCCATTTGAAGCCCTACACCGTCTGCGCAAAACTGGTCTATCCAACGACGATATTCTTGCGGCACTGACCAGCACACCTGCAGCACTCATCGGAGTAGAAAAGGAATACGGCCAACTTAAAAAAGGCATGGTGGCCAATTTTTTTGTTGCTCGCGACAGTTTAACCGCCGCAGACAACCAAGTGTACGAGCACTGGGTACTGGGCGTTCGCCATAAAATTAAAGACCCCGGTGAATTTGATGTCGATGGTCGGTATTTAATTGGCACCAGCGATACCCTTTCTCTGGAAAAGAAAAATGCCTTTACGCTGGTTATGGCAGACAGCACCGTGATTAAGGGCAAGTACAGCCGCAAAGACAACCAACTCAGCGTTCAGTATCGTTTTAACGACGTACACAACGTGTTACAGGCCAATATCCGCGGACAGCATTCGCTAGACAAAAGCCATATATGGAGACCGGAATCAGGTACGTCTTTGCAGCCCATTGACATTTCGCTTTTATCAGCCAGTGAAAAAGAAAAGTCCGACACTGTACCGCACATCCACGACGATTTTAATTACCGCGAGGTGATGTGGAAACCCTTCCAAGCATTTGGTAAAACAGAACAGCCAAAATTAGGCGCCTTCCTCATTACAAACACCACCGTATGGACACTGGAAGACGAACAACCAGTGTGTGAAGGATGCGACGTCCTCTTGGAAAAAGGCCGCATCAAAGCTGTGGGGAAGGATTTGCGCATACCCAAAAACGCCGAAGTCATAGACGGCACCAACAAGCACCTTACCCCCGGCATGATCGACGAACACAGTCATATCGCCATTTCCCGTGGGGTAAACGAATCCGGCTCATCCATCAGTTCGGAAGTGCGCATCGGCGACGTCATCAACCCCGAGGATGTCAACATTTACCGTCAACTGTCGGGAGGTACAACCGCCTCGCAATTGCTACACGGTTCGGCCAATACCATTGGCGGACAATCTGCATTGGTCAAACTGCGCTGGGGGGCAACTGCCGAGGGCATGAAAATAGATGGCGCGCCAGGGTTTATCAAATTTGCCCTCGGTGAAAACGTCAAACAGTCCAACTGGGGAGAACGCATGAACGTACGATATCCCCAAAGTCGCATGGGCGTTGAGCAAATCCTTTACGAGCACTTTCACCGCGCCCAAGTGTATGCTGCCAATAAAGACAAAAACAAACGCATTGATTTAGAACTGGAAGCCTTGGCCGAGATTCTCCGCAGTGACCGCCACATCTCTTGTCACTCCTACATCCAATCGGAAATCAACATGCTCATGCACGTGGCCGACAGCATGAACTTTAAAATCAACACCTTTACCCACGTGATGGAAGGTTACAAAGTGGCCGATAAAATGCGCAAACACGGTGCAGCCGGTAGTACCTTTTCCGACTGGTGGGCGTATAAGATGGAAGTAAACGAAGCCATACCCTTTAATGCAGCAGCGATGGTTAAAGCTGGCGTTACCACCGCCATCAACTCCGACGATGCCGAAATGGGTCGTCGACTCAATCAGGAAGCAGGGAAAATGCTGCGCTACGGCGGTGAAGACGAAGTAGAAGCACTGAAAACCGTCACCCTTAATCCGGCTAAAATGCTTCACCTCGATCATCGCATGGGGCGTGTATCCAAAGGTTACGATGCCGACGTGGTGCTGTGGAGCAACCACCCCTTATCGATATATGCCAAGGCAGAGAAAACCTTTGTGGACGGACGCCTGTACTTCGACCGCGATCAGCACGAATCTGAAGTAGAAGCCATGCGCCGCGAACGCAGTCGACTCATCGACAAAGCGCGAAAAGCAGCTGGCGATGGCGCCAAACTCGCCGAGCCAGAAGCCGATGTTGACAACGAATACCACTGTGACACCCTTGAAGAAATCCATTACCATGAAAAATAGATTAACCGCAATATGTACAGTGATTGGCGGATGGCTTTTCGCTCAATCAACCCTTTACACCAATGCACACCTTCACTTAGGGAATGGCAGTGGTATTGAAAACGGACAAATGCTGGTAGAAAACGGCGACATTGTATGGGTGGGTGCGCAGAACGAAACCCCATCCAAACAAGCCGATGACATCATTGACCTCAGCGGCAAACACCTCTATCCCGGATTCATTGCACCCGCAACGGCTGTCGGATTGGTGGAAGTTGAAGCCGTTCGTGCCACCGTAGACTTTCGCGAAGTAGGCAACGACAACCCCAATGCACGGGCGGCAGTGGCCTTTAATACCGACTCCCGAATACTGCCCACTTTGATTTACAACGGCATTCTCATGGCACAAAGCACCCCACAATCCGGAGTGTTTTCCGGTATGTCGTCGGTGATGCGCATGCAAGGCCGCAACTGGGAAGAAGCGGTCATCCGCATGGACGACGGCATGCACATTCACTGGCCCAATCCCATGCGCTTTGATCGCAAAAAGGGGAAACTGGTAACCAACGAAAAGTACGCCATTCAAGTTCAGCACATTCTTGAAACCCTTGACGATGCCAAGGCTTATTTGAACGGCAAACGGCAACCCATCAATCTCAAGCTCGAAGCCTTCTCCGGTATTTTTAACGGACAAAAACGCGTGTACATTTACACCAACAAACCCGGCGCTATGGTCGAGGCCATTGACGAACTCAAGCGCCGCGGCGTCTCCTACCCCGTTTTGGTAGGCGCCATGGATGCGCACTTGATCAGTGAGTATCTGGTGGCCGAAGACGTGCCGGTTCTGCTCAGTCGCCCGCACGAATTGCCCATGCACAGCGACGACCCGATTGACCTACCCTTTAAAACCCCGGCCCTACTCGTCAACGCCGGCGTCACCGTAGGCCTGAGCAATATGGGGCGCATGCCTGTGATGGGCAACCGCAACTTGCCCTTTATGGCGGGCACGGCCGTTACCTACGGATTGGATTACGAAATGGCCGTAGCCACCATCAGTGGAAATACAGCAAAAATCCTCGGCATTGATGACCGCTACGGCACCTTAGAACCCGGTAAATCCGCCACCTTTTTCATCAGTTCCGGCGACGCATTAGACATGAGCAGCATGCACATCGAAAGCGCCTTCATCGACGGCAAAGCGGTGGACATGGCCAATTGGCAAGAGGAGTTGTTTGAAAAGTGGGAGAAAATCATCCGTTAAAGAATCTACTTATACGCATCCCAAAATCGTCAAGTAGATAGAACCAGGCATCGGGAGCACCTGTTTCATACCATATAAAATTTAGAAAATCCACAACCAAAAAAATTACACTTACCCTTTCAAAACGAGAATTAAATTTATGGTTTTTAATGATTTTGCTGTTGTTAAAAATTTTAGTATCATTGCATAATTAAACAATTAATCATGAAAAAACCAACACACTACTTCAAAATCACGCTGTTTACAGTTCTCATATTCGGATTAAACCAATCATGTGAGTTAGATGATTTATCGGAAAGCGAAGCAAATCAAGTCAGTGAGCAAGACGCGCAACGCGTTGCTGAGAATCTTTTATTTCCAGACACCGACAGAAGCGATACAGCAAGCTTTAGACTAAACAAAGACGATTACACCACTCAAAAAAGTGTTTCTACTATTGATGCAATAACCGGAAGAAGTAGTGATCCACTTTTTTACGTTGTGAACTACGATAATGGTGGATTTGCAATTATTTCTGGCGATAAGCGTATTGAACCGGTATTGGCGTATTCTAAACACAGCAATTTCCCCATCGAAGACAAAATGTCTTTACCTCCGGGATTGGTAGATTGGCTAGAAGATTATGCTGCTATAGTATTAGAAGTACGCAAAGAAAATGTATCGCCAAGTGTTAGAATTTCTTCAATGTGGGAACGCATTCTTGAAACTCAATTCAACATTGATTTTCTCGAAATACTTACCTGTGAAGACGGCAGTATTGACTTCGGCGA
>JAIUMB010000094.1 GCA_022565745.1 Cryomorphaceae bacterium
ATGAAAAAATGGAAGTACTTGGCCGTTTACACAACGCCTTGTTTGGTGGTGTTGTCGATTTACCTGCCTGGCTGGTGGTCTTATACGGCATTGGTGGTGCTTTTTGGTGTGGTGCCTGGTTTGGAGCTATTTACCAAAGCTTCAACAGCCAATCTCAGTGCGCACGAGGAAGAGGCGGCCATTAAAGACCGTAGCTACGATTGGATTCTGTACGGACTGCTGCCCCTGCAATTTGTCGTACTCGTTTACTTTCTACGAGAAATCAAACACCCCATGCCCTTCTACGAGTGGTTGGGCAACGTTACCGCTATGGGCTTGGCTTGTGGCGTCATCGGAATCAATGCCGCGCATGAATTGGGGCACCGACTGACCAAATATGAGCAGAATATGAGTAAAGCGCTATTGATGACCTCATTGTACATGCACTTTTTCATCGAGCACAACCGCGGCCATCACAAGCACGTGTCGACCGACGAAGATCCGGCCTCTGCCCGTTACGGCGAGTCTTTGTTTGCCTTTCACCTGCGTTCCATCATCGGATCGTGGTTGTCGGCCTGGAAACTGGAGGCGCAGCAACTCGAGCGACAAGGCCGCCCCTTTTGGTCGTGGCACAACGAAATGCTCCGATTTCAAATCATACAGCTGATGTTTTTACTCCTCATCGGATTGATTTTTGGCGGACAAGCCCTCATGGCTTTTGTGATCGCCGCCTTGATTGGTATTTTGCTGCTGGAAACCGTGAATTACATCGAACACTACGGACTCCGACGCAAGAAGACAGAACGCGGATACGAGCGCACCATGCACGTCCATTCTTGGAACTCCAATCACCCCATTGGCCGATTGTTGTTACTGGAACTATCACGTCACTCCGATCACCATTACATGGCCAGCAGAAAGTACCCTTTACTGCGCCATTTCGACGACAGTCCGCAAATGCCCACCGGTTATCCAGGCATGATGCTATTGGCCATCATCCCCCCACTATGGTTTAGGGTGATGCATTCACGCATCCACCCCCATTCAGAGATCAACAATCAGAAATCAGCCTAAGCTTCCACCATCGACTCAATCTCCGCCAAATACTTCTCAGCATCAAGGGCGCCCATACAGCCAGATCCAGCAGCGGTAACTGCCTGACGGTAGTGTTTGTCTTGCACATCGCCGGTGGCAAATACCCCCGGAAGATTGGTTTTAGACGTTCCGGGAATGGTTTTGATGTAACCCGTTTCGTCCATATCAAGCTGACCTTTTACAATGCCCGAGTTGGGTGTATGACCAATGGCCAAGAAAAATCCCTCCGCTTCAATGACACTTTCTTCGCCCGTCTTATTGTTTTTCACCTTTACGCCGGTAACTGTTTTGTCGCCGAGTACCTCTAACGTTTCCGTATTGTAGAGAATCTCGATATTTGGCGTATTCTTCACGCGGTCTTGCATGATTTTAGAGGCACGCATTTCGTCGCGACGCACCAACATGGTGACCTTCGGACAAAGTTTTGAAAGGTAAGACGCCTCTTCACAAGCCGAGTCGCCCGCACCCACGATAACGGTGTTTTGGCCTTTAAAGAAGAACCCATCGCAAACGGCACATGCACTCACCCCGTGGCCCATCAGGCGTTTTTCACTTTCCAGACCGAGGTATTTGGCCGACGCACCGGTGGATAGAATCACTGTTTGCGCTTCAATCACCTCACTGTCGTTAACCGTCACTTTATGCCACCCTCCTTTTTCGGTAGAGAGCTCCGTTTTCGACACATATCCAATGCGGATATCCGTACCAAAGCGTTCGGCTTGTTTTTTAAATTCCTCCATCATTTCCGGGCCCTGAATGCCCTCGGGATATCCAGGGAAATTTTCAACATCGGTGGTGGTGGTCAACTGACCGCCCATTTCCATTCCGGTAATCATTACCGGCTTCATATCGGCGCGTGCTGCGTAAATGGCTGCGGTATATCCTGCTGGACCACTGCCTATAATCAGGCATTTGATGCGTTCTGTACTCATATTGTAAATCGTTTAAGAAGCCACAAAGGTAGCAAAGGAAGTTATGCTAAACCGTGTGAAAAATCACAAAGGTAAATTGGCAAATTAAAATTTACAGTGTACTTTTGCCGGCCTTTACTACGGGATGTAGCTCAGTTGGTAGAGTACACGTCTGGGGGGCGTGTGGTCGCAGGTTCAAGTCCTGTCATCCCGACTAAATCCTGTCCGATTCGGACAGGATTTTTTTATTCTCCCCACTGCACCCCACTCCTTTACACCCTCTATTACAACTAAATACACAAACGAATAAACAGAAAACAATCAAACAACCACCCAAAAAATCATTCATATCCAGCTTGATATCCTAGATTTATCCCTATTTTTGACCTTTACACACACAAAACACCACTCACAAAAACACGGTGTGTGGTCACCTCAAAAACCATAGGATCATGGATACCATTAAGTCTCCTTTCTACCCCATCATTTACATTCGCGGTTACGCGATGAATCAGTCGGCCATTGAAGACACCGTAGCCACCCCCTACATGGGCTTCAATGTGGGGTCAACGAAAATACGCCAGCAGTGGGACGAAAGCGTCGAGCGATGGATCTTTGAATCCCCGCTTATTCGCCTGATGAAAGACTACGGCTATCGCGACAATTACGCCGATGGCTCGGAGTCTTTAGAACGCATCCCTGCGAAAAGTGTAATCATTCACCGCTATTACGATCAGGCCGATCGAGACATTGGCACCGGTGACGGACCGCCATCCATTGAAGAGGCCGCTGAATCCTTGAGTGATCTCATTGTAAAAACCCGCGACCAGGTCTGTGGTGACGATGCGGAATTAAGAGCTACATTTAAAGTTTATTTGGTCGCCTTCTCCATGGGCGGATTAATTGCCCGCTGTTTGCTGCAAAACGATGCCATTGGAGCGCCTGAGGCCAAACAAGCGGTTGATAAAGTTTTTACCTACGGTACCCCGCACAACGGCATTGACCTAAGAGGTGGCGCCAACATCCCCAGGTTTCTCGGCATGTGGGACGCCAACAATTTTAATCGCGAGCGCATACGCGAATACCTAAACCTCCCATCAAGCGCCAAACGCGTAGACACCCTCAACGGCAAATTCCCCGAATCGCGCTTTTTCACTTTGGTGGGCACTAACCACAAGGATTATAGTTTGGCCCGACTGGCCGTTGGCCCGATGAGTGACGGACTGGTGAAAATCAAAAACGCCGTTATTCAGAGCGCGCCCAGAGCCTTTGTCCATAAGAGTCACAGCGGCCCGTATGGATTGGTAAACTCCGAAGAAGGCTACCAAAACCTCGTTCGTTTTCTCTTCGGCAATGTCAAAGCCGTGGGCACCCTACATGTTGATCACCTGCCCCTACCCCCGTCAGTGGAAAAAGCAAAGACATCCGGCAGAACCGTTCGCGCCTCTTACTTCTTTGAAGCCACGGTTAGACCACGCGGATCTGTAGGGTACAAAATTAGCGAGAGAACCATGGAAAACGAATCGGCCGTCTTCCGCACCTTTGACGAACTCTTCAAGCCAGAAAACACCAAACGTGGCGTGGTCAGACCACCCGTTTTATTCTCATTATTTTTAGACACCTCCAAAATCACCGTCGGGAAAACCATCGTGTTTACCGTAGATATCAGTGTGCGCTCCACCGACTTTGTGGTGGGTAACAGCCGATTCTTTGCCCGTCGAATCCCCGAAGAAAACCTCTTCCGCGACAACTTAACCATTCGGGCCACGCCACAAAGCGACGGAACTTGGAAACTCCGTTTCAACCTCACCGATGAGGAATGGGGCGAGCAAACCGGTCATTCGTTTCAGTTAGACAACGACGGGTTCTACATTCCCCTTAAGTCCAAAAAAGGCTTCCGCGGGCGGTTGAAGGTGGCGATGAGCAATGAGCAATGAGGGGTGTTATGGGAGCTGTTAGATTTTTTTTATTTGTTAGTCAAACATCGACTTTCAAGTAGAAACCAGTTGTTACTTAAGAGCTGGTGACACAGTTACCTTAGAGTATTATTATTTAGATTCCGATCAAGAGTCAGGTGGCATCAGATACAAAGATATTTATTGTCCCATTGGAGGCAACATCGATGTGGTTATCGATTATGATTTTTAGCAAGAATTAATCGTCTCTTAAGCGCCGGTCACCCCACACGCACTTTCCAGAATACCACAGTCAAATCAGGAGGCTTCACCGGGCTTGCCGCTTGTGGTTTACTTACGAGAGCTTTGGGGCTTCCGTTCCTGGCGAAGGGATGGAGGACAATACTAAGGAACGCGTGTAAAAAAGCCGGCCTCAGCACCACCATCTACACCCACCTCACCGATGAGAAAGTCTGCAACATAAGCAGTCCGCTGGACGACTTAGGTTTGGACAATTCCAAAAAATAGAGTAAGTTTGGAGGCTGACAACGGAACCGAATAAAGTCAAAAAGGCTTCAAAGTTTCGTTTATATTAAGTTATGGGCAACCTTAAAAAACCGACAGCATAAGACAACAAATGACTGAATCACAAATTGAATACAACCTTTCAGCTTATGTTGACCGAATTGAAAAGGACATTGAACTTGGCAATTTCAGGACGACCAAAACAGAAGACTTTTTTCTTCGTGTTTTCAGTGTTGCTTACAATTTGACAAATCTTGAGAATCTCGCTTACGACAAGATAAATACAATTGCTATTGACCTTATTGATAGAGAAAAAAAGCTAGGGATTCAGGTGACAGCCCAGAAATCGAATGAAAAAAACAAAATTGATAAAACGATAACTGACACCATAGCTGAATGGAAAGACAAAGGAATCAGCACCCTTTGGATTTTTTTCATTTCTGAAACTGATTACATCAAAAAAAACATTGAAACAGCAAATTTATTTCTTGAAAAAGATGGTCTGAAAGTTTATATTAAAACTGTAAGAAGACTTATAGGTGACATAAACAAGCGAACTGTTGAAGAAAGAATTAGAATTGACGAACTTCTAAAACAAGAAACGTCAACTGAATATAGCGGTCTTTCAAGATTGACAATTTTCAAAAGACTTAATAAAGGAGACAAAATTGTAAATGACCGCTTTTTCAATTTATCAGAAACAATTTATTACAGTAAAAATGAATTATCAACCATAAGTTACCTTGCTAATGGTTTCAACAATGGAAAACTGAAAGAATACTCCATTCTAGGCAATCCTTGTAGCGGAAAGACAACTTTTGCATATTCAATCATACAAAAAATAAGCAAGAGAAAAATTTTCTACATCAACCTTTCAAATCCTTCAATATCTGCAAGCCAGGTAATCGAAGAACTTATCCAAATTTCACACAATTACTCCTTTCTCGTAATTGACAATATTCACGACAATATTGAATTGTATCAAATAATCCGAGAACGTGTTTCAGCGTTGAAGTGGATTAACACGCTCTATCTTTCACGATACTACAAAACCTATGATGAATTTGATATTGAAAACATCTATCGGTTGATTGAAGGAATGGATTACTTTCGGATAGATACAAATGAAAACTTTGAAGAAAAAGTTTCAGGCATAATTTGGAAGAAAACAAAGTTCTTGAAAGACACGGGAAGTCAATTAGAATGGCGGAAAGGAGACTTTGAAAAAATTCTTATAAATATTAGCAGAAATCTCCTGAAACTTAATATTGCTTTAAGAATGTGGGAAAATAAAAACTCACAAACCAATCCAATAACCTTTGATGAAATTGATTCAAATAAAATTTTGGAGCAGTTTTTTGCAGAGCACAAATTGGCTAAAATTAAAAGTGACGCTCTTTATACGTATTGTTTGTTGTTTAAAAATGATATTCCTTTTGTTCCATTAAAGGGAGCTTATGAAGAAAATTCGTTGTTACGTGAGAAGGGAATAATGCTTCAATATTTTAAAAGTGACTTCTGTTTCTTTCCGCATAAAGAATATGCCCAACTGATATTTGATGCTTTTAACCATATCGAAAATGGGATTACTCCAGCAAAGAAATTGTCATTGATTCTAAATTACATTAACTGTTTTGACACCAGAGAAAATAAAATTGGACTTCGGTTTATTCTACAAAAACTCAATTACTCGAATGATAAAGAGATATTAGGGGACCTTTTAAATGATGAAAAAACATCTTTATTGCTTCAAAATGAAATTACAGACTCTGAAACCAAAGTTTCACAAGTAATAGCAACATTGAATATACTCTTTATCCATTCGGAAAAAATGGCAAAGGAACAACTTGAAACATATTACAATTCCTTTCTTGCCTTTTTCCATAAACACAAACTAAGTTTATTCCTCGAAGACCACTATTTAGCATATACAAGATTGCTTCAAATCAGCAATCAGTTAGGAGTTAAGTTAAAGGACGAGTTTATTACAATCGTCCTTAAACCAAATGAAATAGCTAACACCAACTCAATTGTTGAGCTAACACTTCGGGTAAGTAGAAAAAATAGAGAATCTCAAACAATCCTACGCATACTAAACTCATTTACATTTCCTGAATGGCTTCAAATGATTTTAGGACTTCCGAAGCTTCCAAATATCACAAATTCACTTTCGGAATTAAACACTTCATCAGATTCCAAAAAGTTGCTTACAGGACTTTTTAGAAACATTGATTGGGACGAACAGTATCAAAAGGCTAAAAAATTAGAAATTGACCAAATAATAAAGTCATTCAGGGAAATCAGTGTAATTGATAATTCTATAGGCACTTATGTTTCAAGACAACTCTTTAAAAGTGCATTAGCAGATTCTTTGTTCGAGATAAAACTGAAAACAGCCAATCTTTCTAAGTATTCTAAAGGACTTTCAGATTTGTCCAAAATCAATCCAGTGTTTGTCAAAAATAAACTCACGAATGATTTAAAGTCGGGAATCATTTATAAGAAGTTTTCAGAAGAACAAAGTATTTCCAATTTCACTGCAAGGGCATTAGAACTTCGGAAACTCATTGAAGATTCAAATTCATATTTTTCAGTTCTTTTTGAAATAGTATCGTCCAACAAATTTATTAAGAGTATTCAAGAAGAAACTAATTTGAACTATCTTTTGATTTTTACTGAATTTGCAGAGAAATATTTGGCTTTTGAAGGTTCAATCATTGAGAAAGAGACATCAAAATCAATCACAAAAGTAATTGCCTCACTACCAGACAAACTTGATGCATTGAGCAATCCAAAATTTTTAAACGTAGAGAGTTTGAATTCAAATTTCATTGATTCAATTACTCATCAACAAATTGAACATTATTTTGAAACAAGGAAAATCACTTATGCAGAAGATTTATTCAGAGTATTATCTTCTATTGACAAAGAAAAGACAATTGAAAGATTTAGAAAATTAAACAAAAGTGTTTTGATTCGGGCATTACTGAATCCTGAACTTAATTTTAGTCAAGCAATTGAAAGTATCAATAAGCTAAAAAACAAAGTATACAAAAACGAACAGGTCAACTGCAACCCAAAGATAGCAGACATATTGAATGACTATTTAGTCAAATACACAATTGACAAAAGACGATATGACAGAGTAAGCATAAGCGATTTTTTTAAAGGTTATTATTTTGGTTTGTGTATTGACCAATCTGTAATTGAAAAGCATTGCAAAAAGGACTTTGAGAACAAACTGAAATCATCTGAACATAGAAATTTTGAAATAGCTTCCTTGTTTCAGTTCATTAGACGAATTTCAGAAACGACAGAGAATAAATACGACAATCAACTTCTCACTTTTTTAGATTTAAACACTGATAACTTTATTGAGACAATTAAAAATGAAGAAATCACAAAAACATTGTCAGGCTTAAGTGAACTTGCTTTGACATCCTTTGACAATTTTGGAGACGAGCTACTTTTCAAAAGCAGAAAGTGGATTATCAAAAAAGTTGAGCAAAGAAAACGACAAGAAATTTATAAAGTAAAACTTTTACCTGACTTAGAAAAAATAGCAAAGGACAAAGGAAAGGTAATATTAAAGGAACTTAGAAATAATTGAATATGGAAAATCTAGACTTTAAAACGGCTCTAGAATGGTTAGGAGCCATAATTGTGTCAATTGGTGGCGCAAGTGCCGTTTTAGTCGCACTTGCAAAATGGTTTGGAGAAAAATTTGCAAATAAACTCTTAGAAAAGGATAAGGCAAAATATCAAGAAGCCTTAGAAGGATTGAAATCAAAATATCAGACAGAATTGGAAATCAAAAAAACTGACCTTGAAAAATCAAAAACACTTTTTCTAAGATATTCAGAACATCAGTTTACATTATACAACGAACTTTGGAAAAGCTTATGTGACCTAAGAAACATTGGCGAAGAGCTTTGGGAACAGGCAGAGATAAGAAAACTTAAAGACTTTTCTAAACAACTTAAACTTACAAAACTGACAGTTGAGAAAAGTGCATTATTAATAGAAGACCAACACTACAAAGACCTGATTAGAATCTTAGAAAACTTTGGTGAATTTGAATTTGGAAAATTGACACTTATTCAACTGAGAAATAGACAAGCTCACGAACTTGCTCAATTTGGTGTGAATAATGATGAAATAGATAGAGTAATAAACCAAAATAGAGCGACAAAACAACAATTTGTGTTGATGGTAAATGAATTAGGAACAACTTTTAAAAATCAAATAAAAGGAGAATGAAAGGAAAGGCAGCCCATAACAGCGTGTATGTGGCAATAGCGGGTGAAGTGGTAAATCGAAGGTCTGTGCTTTTAAGAAACTTTGTGCTAAACGGACAGGAAAGTGCTTCTAATCCGCTACTGCACATACACGCAAAACGTTAGCTACAATTTTGACCAATCCATAACTTTAATTTCCTGAATTTCAAAATTTATTTGTCACAATTAAAAATATTATTACATTTGTATTATTCAAGTTGTTTAACACAAATAAAGTAATAATGAAAAA
>JAIUMB010000095.1 GCA_022565745.1 Cryomorphaceae bacterium
CATCATAATAACTCTTATACGCCCCACTGGTAACGTTCTTTAACCACACATCGTTTTCTAAATACCAGCGGATGGTTTGGGCCAAACCCTCTTCGAAGGTGACGGAGGGTTTCCAACCCAATTCGCGGTTGATTTTGGTGGCATCGATGGCGTAGCGCTTGTCGTGTCCCGGTCGGTCTTTTACGTAGGTGATGAGCGACGCACTCTCACCTTCGCTGCGGTTGAGTGCTGCGTCCATTTGCTTACACAATACCTTGACGAGGTCGATGTTTTTCCATTCGTTAAACCCGCCAATATTGTAGGTTTCACCATTTCTTCCGTTGTGGTAAACCAGGTCAATGGCCACCGCGTGATCGATGACGTATAACCAGTCGCGGGTATAATTGCCGTCGCCGTAAACGGGTAATGGTCGTTTTTCGATGATGTTGTTGATGAATAAGGGGATGAGTTTTTCGGGAAACTGGTTGGGGCCGTAGTTGTTGGAGCAGTTGGTGATGACATAAGGCAGTCCGTAGGTTTCGCCATAGGCGCGTACGAAGTGATCGGAGGCTGCCTTGGAGGCGCTATATGGTGAGTTGGGGTCGTAGGCCGTGGTCTCAGTAAACAAACCGGTTTCCCCAAGGGTGCCATACACTTCGTCCGTTGAAATGTGGTAAAAGCGCTTGCCATCCCATTGGTCTTGCCACAATGCACGAAAGGCATTGAGAAGGTTGATGGTGCCCATTACGTTGGTCTCTACAAATGCATTGGGGTTTTCGATGGAGCGATCGACGTGCGATTCTGCGGCCAGGTGGATGACGCCATCCGGACGGTAGCGTTTAAACAAAGCCTCCATTTGAGCGGCATCGGTGATGTCGGCTTTTTCAAAAATGTAATTCTCCGATTGTTTGATGTCGTGCAGGTTCTCCAAGTTGCCGGCGTAGGTTAGGGCATCGAGGTTGATGATTTTGTATTCGGGGTATTTTGTTACCAATTGGCGAACCACGTGTGAGCCGATGAATCCGGCGCCTCCGGTTACGATGATGGTGGTTTGATTAGGCATTGTTGTCTGTGTTTAGGACGTGTGATTTGTCGAGTATATTTTGTTGGAAGGTCCAGGCATCGCGCATCATATCGTCGATGTCTTTTTCCGCTTTCCAATTGAGTTCGCGTTCGGCTTTGCTGGCGTCGGCATAGACTTCGATGACGTCTCCCGCACGGCGATCGGCGAATGTGTAGGGCAGCGATTTGCCGCTAACGCGTTCAAACGCTTGGATGACTTCGAGTACCGAGTATCCGCGGCCGGTGCCTACGTTAAAAACGTCGTAGTCGGGCCCTTCGTTGTTGAGTAAACGCGTGATGGCTTTTACGTGTACCTTGGCCAAATCCACCACGTGGATGTAATCGCGTATGGCCGTGCCGTCTGCAGTGGGGTAGTTGTTGCCAAATACGCTTAGTTTATCTCTTAGTCCGGCAGCGGTTTGGGTAACAAAGGGCACCAGGTTCTGCGGTACACCAATGGGTAGTTCGCCAATAAAGCCATCGGGGTGTGCACCAACGGGATTGAAATAGCGCAGCGAAATGCTTCTAAATTGACCGGTTTTGGTCGCGTCTGAAACGATGTCTTCGCCTACTTTTTTTGTATTGCCATAAGGCGATTCTGCGGGTTTTAACGGGGTGGTTTCAGAGATTGGAAGTTGCTCGGGTTGACCGTATACCGTGCAGGAGGAGCTAAACAGCATGGACTTGATGCTGTTGGCTTTCATTTGCTTTAACAAGGCGACCAATCCGTAAATGTTGTTGTCGTAGTATTTTAATGGATTGTCCACACTTTCGCCTACGGCTTTGTGAGCGGCAAAATGAATGACCCCTTTTGTTTGGGGGTGTTGGGTAAAGATGTCATGCATGGCCTGTTCATTGCGCGTGTCGCAATTGTAGTAGGTGAAGTCTTTACCGCATGTTTTGCGAATGCCTTCAAGTACTTGCGCTCGGCTGTTGTCGAGATTGTCAACCACTACCACATCGAAGTTGGCATTGAGAAGTTCTACCACGGTATGTGAACCAATGAATCCCAAACCGCCGGTAACTAAAATGGTTTGCTTACTCATGAACGTGGTTTTCGGATGTATTCTTCAAAATCTTTGTGTTCCTTGCGGTAGAGTTTTTCTTTGGGCAAGGAGCGGAAATAATCATAGGTTATTTTCAACCCGTCGGCACGATTGATTTTTGGTTCCCAATCTAATATCTCTCTGGCCTTGGTGATGTCTGGTTGGCGTTGGGTTGGGTCGTCTTTTGGCAAAGGCTTGTGGACAACCTTTTGTGAGGTGCCCGTGAGTTTGACGATTTCGCTGGCAAAATCGAGGATGGATATTTCGTCGGGATTGCCAATGTTTACAGGGTCTGAGCAGTCGCTGAGGAGCAGTCGGTAGATGCCTTCAATAAGATCGCTCACGTAGCAAAACGATCGTGTCTGGCTGCCGTCGCCAAACACCGTAAGGTCTTCGCCGCGAAGGGCTTGACCGATAAAGGCCGGCAATACACGACCGTCGTTGAGGCGCATGCGCGGACCGTAGGTGTTGAAGATGCGAACAATGCGGGTTTCCAAACCGTGATAGGTATGGTAGGCCATGGTCAACGCTTCCTGAAAGCGCTTGGCTTCGTCGTAAACCCCGCGGGGACCTACAGGATTGACGTTGCCCCAGTAATCTTCCGTTTGCGGGTGAACCAAGGGGTCGCCGTAAACTTCTGAGGTGCTGGCTACGAGTATGCGTGCCTTTTTCTCCATGGCAAAACCGAGGAGGTTGTGGGTTCCCAATGAACCGACTTTTAGGGTTTGAATGGGGATTTTAAGGTAGTCGATAGGACTGGCCGGTGAGGCGAAGTGCAGGATGTAGTCAATCTCTCCGGGTACATGGACAAATTTGCTCACATCATGGTGGTGGAATTCGAAGGACTTGTTGCCAAAGAGGTGGCTGATATTGTCGAGATCGCCGGTAATGAGGTTGTCCATACCAACCACGCGATAACCTTTTTCTACAAAAAAATCGCATAGGTGAGAACCTAAAAAACCGGCGGCTCCGGTAATGAGAACGCGTTTGCTCATGAGTGGGTGTTCAGAAATTTATTGATGTGCTTGACGATGTGCTCTTGCTGCTCGATGGTTAGCTCACTGTGCATAGGGAGTGATATCACGTGTTTGCACAATGATTCCGTGGCGGGGAAGCGAACGTCGTCTTCTTGCAAATAGGCCTTTTGTTCGTGAAGAGGCACCGGGTAGTAAATCATGGCTGGTATGCCCTGTTCAGACAAGTATTGCTTTAAGCCGTCGCGGTCAACAGAGGCATCCAATATCAGGGTGTACTGGTGGTAGACGTGGGTGGAATACCCAACTTCAACCGGTGTTTTTACTTTTGATTGCGAGGAAAGCAGGTGGTTGTAGCGGTGCGCTGCTTCTCGTCGGCGTTGATTGTAACTGTCGAGATGTGGTAATTTGACATTCAATATTGCGGCTTGAATGCTATCCAAACGTGAGTTAACACCCACTATGTCGTGATAGTATTGTACGCTTTGTCCGTGATTGGCAACTTTTCTCAATCGATCAGCCAGGTCTTTGTCGCGGGTAAACATGGCCCCGCCATCGCCAAAACAGCCCAAGTTTTTTGAAGGGAAAAACGAGGTGCATCCAATATGGCCAATGGTGCCGGCCTTGAGGGTTTTGCCGTTGCTTAACGTGATCTCTGAGCCTATGGCCTGAGCAGTGTCTTCAACGATATATAAATTGTGTTTTTCTGCCAATGCATTAAGGCGTTCCATATCGGCACATTGGCCAAAGAGGTGCACAGGCACAATGGCTTTGGTGCGTTCTGTGATGGCCTTTTCTACGGCATCCACATCGATGAGAAATGTATCGGGGTGTACGTCAACCAAAACCGGTTTTAGTCCCAGTAGCGCGATGACTTCCGCAGTTGCCACATAGGTAAAGGTCGCGGTGATGACTTCGTCTCCGGGTTTGAGGCCCAGTCCCATCAGGGCAATTTGCAGAGCGTCGGTGCCATTGGCACAGGGGATCACATGCGCATCGCCTAGATATTTAGAGAGGTCATCAGAAAATTTATGTACTTCGGGGCCATTGATATACTTGGAAGATTTGATGACATTTAAAACGGCTTGGTCTATTTCGTCTTGAATGTGTGCGTATTGCGCCATCAAGTCGACCATTTGAATCTGTTGCATAAGGAATTTTATAAGTGGCAAAAATACATTACGACGGCCACATGACAGGTTGAGTCCTGTGTTCAGATGATAGAGTTAATGTACAGCTTAAAACAAGAGAAAATTCGCAGTACACGATTCCTTGTGTATTTTTGCGTCATGATAAGATTGCTTTTTGCGGTAATGCTTTTTACCTCGCTTTCATTGGTAGGTCAAGTAAATGTTAGAGATAGTGTATCTCCTGGCTGGATGATTAACATTCGTACGGGTATGCTTTTTCCTCAAATGGACCTAGGGGATGCGTTTGGAGAAAGTTACACCATTGGTGTGGGTGCGTTTTACAAAGATGAAAACAATTGGCTTTACGGGGTGAATGGCGATTTTTGGTTTGGCAGTACTGTTTATGCACATGAATCTATTTTAAATGGCATTAGCAACAACAATGGTAATGTCATGGATCACTTTGGGAATTTTGGAAATGTGTTGACTTATCAGCGCGGATGGTTGATTGGTGGTGATTTTGGAAAGTTGTTTCACCAATGGGGCGGTAACGCCAATAGTGGCGTATTCATGACTTTAGGGGGTGGGTTTATGCAGCATCGGGTCAGACTGGAGTCGGCCAGTAGAAATAGTATTGTCTATCAGATTGAAGCGGAATATCAACGTGGGTATGATCGATTAAATTTGGGGTGGATGAGTCGGTTTAACATAGGATACCTCAACGCGCATACGGGAAAGACTTTAAATTTTATGATCGCTGCGGAAATCATGTATGGACAAACCACTAATGTACGTGGTTACAATTGGGATACGGGAATGGAAGACACAGGTATTAATCACAATCTAACCATTGGTTTGAGGTTTACTTGGTTTTTTCCTATTTACGACAAAAACTTTCAAACATTTTTTTACAACTAATTCAATTTGTTTTTTTACAATTTAGCCATTGGCGTTTATCACTTAGGCATCAGAATAGCCGCTTTATGGTCGAATAAGGCGCGGGCTTGGGTGCAGGGGCGCAAGCGTATCTGGGATGTGTTGCCGGTCACAGACAAGCGAGTGATTTGGTTTCACGCGGCCTCCTTGGGTGAATACGAACAAGGGAGACCGTTAATGGAGGCGTGGCGTTTGGCGCATCCAGAAGATTACATTCTTTTGACCTTTTATTCGCCGTCTGGTTTTGCGGTAGATCACACAGGTTCACCTGCCGATTACATTTGTTATTTACCTGCCGATGGAAGGAAAAATTCACAACGGTGGTTTGATCACTGGGATCCCAAGCTTGCCGTATTCTTCAAATATGATATGTGGCTTCACTATATAAAAAGTGCTCGTGAACATCATGTGCCACTGGGTTTTATATCTGTCTTGATTCGCTCCAATCAGTTTTTTTTACAACCATGGGCCTTTTTTATAAAAAAAGCACTCAAGTTGACAGCGTTTTGGAGTTGTCAAGATGATGAATCGGTAAAAACACTATTGTCTCATGGGTTTGAAGACGTTCATCTCGCCGGTGACACACGCGTAGACCGAGTTATGGATTTGCGTGAAAGCTATTTTCACGACGATGTAATCAGCACATTTGTCAGAAGTGAGTTCGTTTTGGTTGCGGGTAGTTCATGGCCCAAAGAAGAAATGATGATTGCGGATTTACTCAAACATCAAACAGGCGTAAAGGTTATTTTGGCACCACATGACACTTCGGAAAAACACATCCAACAAATCGAAGCGGTTTTTGGTGATTATGCCGTTCGTTACTCATTAGTCAAAAGGGTAGCCGATGTGCGTTCTTATAAGGTACTCATCATCGATCGCGTTGGGTGGCTGTCGCGAATTTACCGATATGGCCACATGGCATTTGTTGGAGGGGGGTTTAGAAGAGGGGTACACAACACTTTGGAACCCGTCGCTTATCATTTACCCGTCGCTTTTGGTCCAAATCACAAAGCGTTTTTTGAGCCAAAGGTTTTCATTGAAATGGGGATAGGATTTGAAATCACATCGTCGGATGATTTACTGAGTTTTACTCAAAGATTTAAAAATGAGACAAACCGCAAGGAGGTGGAAAAAAAGTCGGCTCATTTTTTTGAAAAACAAAGAGGTGCTACCCAGAAAAACCTCAAATTGCTCAGGTACATCGTGCAAAATAAAAGACCTTATTCGACCTAAAAACGCGAAGGGGTTTCATAATGAAGTCATAAGAGTTTATCAAACAGCACCTTATTTTGCTAATATCATGGTAATATCTGAAAATGCTTTGAGTGTTACAGAAAAACGATTTATATTTGACCATTCTTAAAAACCGAAATTTAAAATTATGTTTGTGAAACACATTTTGACTGCAGTTTTAACCAGTACTGTATTATTGAGCTACGGATGCCAACAAGGCAAGGAGGTAGCAAGCGAAACGGAAGGCGTATCTTCTGTGGAAGGTGAACCAATGGAATTTGATCAACAAGTGCCAACAGGTGACGTTAGCGAAGAAGAATTAACCGCGTTTGTCGGTATTGTTCAAAAGCTTCAGCCGTTGGGTATGGAGGCGCAACAGAAAATGTTGTCTGCTGTTCAAGACGAAGGTTTAGAGCCACAGCGCTTTTCTGAAATCATGAGTGCTCAGCAAATGCCTGAAGGCGAATCTGAAGTGGAAATTAGTCCAGCTGAAATGGATAAGTACGAAAAGGCACAAGATGCTGTAGATAAGATTCAGGATGACGTACAAGCGCAAATGAATGAGATCATAGAAGATAATGGTATGACGACCAACCGCTATGAGGAAATCATGATGGTTGTTCAGCAAGATCAAGCGCTGATGCAGCGTGTTCAGGAAATGATGCAGCCCGATATGGATGGGCAACAAGCGCCACCACAAGGAGGTATGGAATAAATTACAACATGTAATTAATAAAAAAACCGGTCATATGACCGGTTTTTTTATTTGTAGCCATACGATTATCGCAACATCGGCGTTTTCATTCGGTCATTAATATTTATACCTTATGAACACGTCAATTAAATTTGCTTTGATTCTTTTCTGCTTAACGCCTGCATTATGGGCGCAATGGAAAGTGCAAGAAGCTGGAATTCGCCTCGAAGGGATTGCTGAAACCGATAACTCTGTTGTGGCACCAGATTTAGCAACATTGCCCAGTATTTATCCTTGGTCTAGTATTGCTCAAGGCGATTTATCGGAATACGATAAGAATTATGGTTATGGCAATCTTACGCCAAGAACGCATTTGTTTGTCGGATTGACGAAAGAATATTGGACGTATACAACCCTTCGTGTGGGCATGTTTTACGGAAACGCATACACCACAACGGCTTCATATGGTCGCGATGTTCGTCAGGTCATCGATACTTTGAGGAGCTCGTCCAGCGACAGAAGTGTCAAGATTGATAGTTTGAATAGTCGATCGATAAACATCGACCAGCACTATCAGCAACTGGGTGTAAATGCGGAATTGCTGTTTCATCTCAATCCTGAAAAGCGGTGGACACTCTATGGCGGGGTAGGATTTATGGCCGGAGTGCACATCAATAACCGCATTGATATTACCCATCGCGAATCAATTTGGGAACAAATAAATTTTGGCGATCAACCGACCGATCAGATCTATTTTGGCGAACGATCCTCCCGTCAATGGCTAGGAAGCAGTATTTTAGATCGGGAACAAAGGGCTGTAGATGGTTTAGGGTATCACTTGGCGGCAAGCATTCCTGTTGGCCTTGATTTTACCATTTCCAAAAATGAAGCCTCAACTTGGAATAAGGTTCACCTTTTTTGGGAGTGGAGACCTGTGTTTATGTACAACAATCTCAGCGAGGGTAACGACATGTTTGCAGTAGGTATTGCCAGTGCTTTTGGTGTGCGCGTGCATTGGTAGCGTTAATGGTTGATTTCTTATCAATGCTTTCAGAAGGCGCACCTCTTAAGGATTCCTAACGCGCTTCATAACCGTGATTTCTCCATTAACTAAAACCGGTAGCCAATCGCGTTGATGTTCATGCCTGCACCCACCGATGCCACGAGTATGGCGTCACCGGGGTTGATTTCGTGGCCGTCAATTTGGCCTTTGCGAATCATGTCCAGTAATGTCGGAACGGTTGCTACGCTGCTGTTGCCCAGTTTGTGAATGCTCATAGGCATAATGGCTTCGGGGATATTTGGGAGGTCGTATAATTTGTAGAACGCTTTTATGATGGCCTCGTCCAGTTTTTCATTGGCTTGGTGAATCAATACCTTTTTGAGTTCATCGATTTTGATGTCGCAACCTTCCAAGCATTGTTTCATGGCTTGGGGCACGTGGCTTAAGGCGTACTCGTACACCTTACGCCCCTTCATTTTGATGTAGCGCACACGGGGGTCCGATTCGGGAAAGTTTGATTTTCCTAGATTGAGGTAATACGTTTCTTCACCTGTGTGGGCCATCGCGGCGCTCCCGGCCATTCCTGATTGGTTGACGGATTCCTTGTACTCCAATACACAGGCGCCTGCACCATCGGAGAAAATCATGCTGTCTCTGTCGTAGGGATC
>JAIUMB010000096.1 GCA_022565745.1 Cryomorphaceae bacterium
GAAACTTGTTTCAATATTTATAACCGCAAAACAACATGAATTTGAAACGCCTAGGTTAACCGAATTCAAAAAATATCGTGGTGTTCTTCTTGAAAAGACCCAATTCGGATTCTTTGTGGATATCGGACTTCATTTTGGTTGGAAATTCGGATCTCTACTGGGCTTGGTTCATAAATCAACTCTAATTGATGCAAGCGACTACGAAAATACTGCTGTTGGAAATGAAATAAGCGTTATTTTTCAGGGCTATAACAATAAACAGGATATGATTCTTGGTGACAACCGCGAGCGAGCAAAGTGGCATACAGGAGCGCTGGATAAACTAATCGGAACCATTCAGAATGTAAGTGTTGTCATCAATGAAAATGGCCATAGGGAATTTTATGTTCAAGGCAAACACAAAGCAAAAGTTCCGGTTACGAAGGAACACTATCCACAACTTAAAGCAGTAGCAAGAACGTATATTTCCGGCTTGGAAGACGGCGACACCATAGACTGCGAAGTCGTTAGAATCAACAACAAAAGAGATATGTTCGTCTTGAGATTATTGATAGAGCCCGCAGCGGAATAAAAAAGGCTTGTGCATGATCTGAAAGTCATAGTGCGCAACGATACTAAGCGTTTTTAAAGACAACTACCACGGAAGCTTGTCCCGTTACCAAACGGATACGGGAGCCCACCGGGATAATTCTTGCTGCTTAAGCGTAAAGTGCGTCCATTACTTGGGTACATCACCATCACTTTTGCATTATTGCAAAGAGAAAGACCATCTATAACCTCGCTCTTCCTATCTCTTGACCAGAGGGGTATTCCAGATCGCCTTTTTGTTCTACGGTAATAAACACCTCGTAAAAATCATACGGTGTGGTTGTGTTAAACGTTGTTTTCTTCGTGTTTTTTACATTGAGTTTACCAACGTTTCTAACACCGGCCTCCTTGGTTACGATCCATACAGAGTAATTGTTTCCAGGAGGCGTTAACCTGTCTACTGTAGCAAGGTTCTCGGCAATTATTTCTAAAGTATAGTTGCCCTGACCATCTTTGCTTTTCTTAGCAGTAATATCCGCTGCAGGTGTCACTTTAGAAACAGGGAAGTCTGACTTAGAGCTACACGCGCTCATGATGACCAAAGTCGAAAGGATTAAAATGCTGAGTGTTGTTTTCATTTTGTTTTTGTTTTTTGATGTTTGTCAGGCATTCTCTTTGTAATTAGAGCCTGTCCATAAAGTAGAAGTGACTGAACTAGAAAGATCGGGAGTAAGGCTTGCGACCCCGATAGCTATCGGGGGAAAAACAGTGAGTTTACATTAGTAAATGACCTTTTTTCCAACCGAGCATAACGCAGCTATCGGACTTTATAGACAGCCACTAATTAACATGTGTGATTTACAACTTAAAGCCTACTGTAATTTGAACCCACTGGTTTTTATACCTTGGAGTAGAAGAGCTTCCATCACCGTGGTTGGTTTGCAAATCCCACCCTACCCTGCCTGAAAGCACAGCGCTTCTATATATCAAGTCAAAACCCGCAACAAATCCGAGAATGTTTCGGCGAATGTTGTCGTTGTCAAACTCACGTTCAACCACTGTTGAATTGCCCCCAGCCGTATATCTATCTGTTTGGTGAACCAAATACGAAAATTGAGGACCGGCAACAAAGGTCAGGAAATTGGTGGGCTTCAACTGAACTTGTAGTGGAATATCAACATACGAGGTTGTTCTGCTAAAGGTATAAGGGAATCCAAGCATACGCGCTGAGCCCTTAAATCCTTTTTGCGAAAACAAAACCTCAGGTTGAATTCCAAAGAATGTTCCAATGGGTATACCCGCAAATACTCCACCCACAAAACCAGGCTTAGCATCGGCATTAAAACCTTCAGTTCTTGAATCCCAAACGTTTGACACGTTTGCTCCGGCTTTAACGCCAAATTCAAAATTATTACGTCGATCTGAGTCCTGAGCCGTAGCTGAGACCATTCCAATTACACAGAGTGCACAAACGAATTTTAGTTTGTTTTTCATCATACATTTTTTTTATTCAAATTAATATCCCCGTAGGATTCGGAAAAATGTTAAGATTATGGCAACCACAAATAAAACGTGAATAACATGTCCGGCCTTGTAAACAAAAAAGCCTATCATCCACATAATAAAAAGATTAGACGCGGCAACCATTAAAAAAGAACCATTGGATTCTTCCATTTTACTTTTCACGCAATTTTGTTGGCGAAGTCCTCAAATGATTTTTCCAATTTAGACATGTCGTGGTTGAATTCTTTTTTAAACACTTCCCACCCTTGCTTTGTGTCTGATTTAAAATCGCCAATGCGTTTCTTCATATCAGCATTTTCATCTTTCAGTTCTTCAATGGTCTTTTCAAAATCGGTTTTAGCTTTACCCCTTTTTAAAGCTGCTTGTTTGCTATACAACTCCATTTGCTTTTCGTTGGCAGCTATTTTGTTTTCTGCGGTTTTTCTAAACACTTCCACATCCTTTTCAAATTCTTTTTTCTCATCTGATGCTTTCATATCTGTCTCCGAAACCTTCTTTTCCGATTTGGTTGACGATTCTGTGGAGCTCATACAGCCAGACCCCATTGCACCTACAATCACCAATGCAGCAGCAATCACTTTAATCTTGTTTTTCATAATAACTTTTGTTTTGTTGTCAAAACCCTCATATCACCAATGTCGATAGATGGTTAGAGTATTTGGTTAAAAAATTGAACACGTGAAACTCTCTTTTCACACTGATGTAAAGGTGGTGGAAATAAACTCAATGCACTTACACAATATGGGATATAAGTTGCATAATTACTTTAATATATATAATTAAACATTCATTTATAGTGATATAAATAAGCTGTAACAAGGATAAAGCTTCGACTTGAACAAGTATTTATCAAGCAGACTACAGGTCTTCTAAATTAGAGCGCTCTCTTATCATCAAGTGTTTGAAAAACGTAGGTGTGAGACCTGTGACTTGCTTAAACTGACTCGATAAGTGCGCCACACTGCTGTAATGCATTTTATACGCTATTTCTGTGATATTTAGTTCGTCGTAAATGATCAGCTCCTTAATCCTCTCCACCTTGTGAAGGATAATAAAATGCTCGATGGTCATGCCTTTCGTTTTGGAAAATATTTCTGCCAGCTTGTGGTAGTCTCTTTTTAGCTTCTCACTGATCAACGTTGAAAAATTGACCTTGGGCAGTTCATCGGAATAGTGAACCATTTCAACCACAACATTTATTATTTTCTCAATGAGCATGGCATTTTTGTCATCCATCAATATAAGACCTGACTTATTGAGTTCGATTTTAAGCTTTTCCAACTCCGACGCATGGACCTGTTCACCTAAATCTACTTCGCCAAGTTCGACGGATGTATAACGAATGCCTACTTTATCAAGCTGCGACTTTACCATCATCTTGCATTGCAAACTCACCATGTTTTGAATAAAAATCTTCATCTGATCAAGTGTTTATCATCAGCGACCTGACGAACATTAAACATTTGATCTTTCCCTTGAATTTCGGCACGTCGATTAGGTTTCATAGTAGATGGTTTAAAGTCTCCAGAAAATAGCCTCCAATAAGACAATCCGTATGATTACCTTAGATGTTTGGTAATGTACGGATTTATTTTCAGACCACCAATTATGAAGCTTCATGCTTTAAACTTATTTATGTGGATGAATGCGAGCGTTATAAATATACTCTTCGCCACCCATAGCGCATAAACGATGGCGAAAAGACTTATCAACACATAAGCTATAGCGGATGGCGATAAATGCACGTATCGTTCATAGCTTAATCCGTAGGTGCACTTTCGTTTGACTTTTTTCTATCCATTATGGACGAAATAACCGCAAGTACGGTGGTTTGAATCTTGTCCGCATTCAGTGCAATGTTCTTCGACACGATCACACTTATCACATTGCCCATGATGCGCTGGAAGATGTTATTGGAGTTGCCAATCATCAGTTTTTTGGTCATGTAGCCGGAACTCATAGCCAATGACAATCCGAGTAGTTCGTTCTTCACCTCTGATGAAGTAACCAACTCTCTAATCCCGTTTTTTAAGAGTTGAACCGGGTGAACCCCATCTACGATACCGCTCAACTCTTCTTTGAGCAAAACAGCAGCCTCGTCGCTTTTGGCTTGCATTTCTGAGATTTTTGCTTGCAGCTCGCTTGTGTTGTTTATTCTGTTCATGATTTACTGAGATAACTGAAATATAACTTTATTCTTAACGTTTCGTATGAACGATTTGTGTGTGATTATGAGCACAATACTGATAAGACCATACACGCCTGCAATTACCGCAAATCCGTAGTACACCTTGCCCAATAACTCTCCAATCCAAAAAGACAAACCAATATTGATGAACAAAACGAAAAATGAAAGGGTGAAGAACAACAGGGTCCGCGACAGAAACCTCGAAGTCACATCGGATGTTTTATCCAGTGCCTTGAGTTTAAGTAGTTCGTATTTTATCTTGCCATAGGACTCTGTTTTACCAATTAATGACTCGATGATTTTTTTTGTGGATTCCATAAATTGTGGATTAAAAAATGGCCAGAATAATTTCTCAAACTGACCATTTACTGAAGTGAGCAAAACGTGTTTTAGCGCGTCAAACTTGTACTACTTGATTTTTTTTTCAACTTCAAGTTGGTGATTGTTATTGATCTTATCAACAACTTCAACAAAATGATCTTGAATGAGATTTTTTAAATCTCCACCTTTAGCTGCGAGTTTGTTTCTGGTTTTCTTCCCTTTGTAAGGTGCATAGAGAATTCCTAGTGTACCACCTATAGCAGCACCTACAACGATAGAAAGAATGATCTTTCCGGCTTGATTTGATTGTTCCATGTGATAGCGACTAACTCTTTACTTTTTCTGCGACTTCCTTTTTGCTGTTTTTCAATACGTCATCGTATTTCTCTTGTAAATTGTTCTTCACCTTTTCACCTTTGGCAAACAGTTTTTTACGCGTTGTACTTCCCTTGTTCGGGGCAAAAAGTATAGCTGCCGCTCCACTTATTGCTGCACCGATTAATAGTGCTGCCACCATTTTCTCTGAATTGTTGTCTGATTTTCCCATTTTATTTTTCTTTAAAGGTTAATTGTTAAAAAGCTGTTGCTAAATTCTCCTGCCCTGAATGATTCTAAAAATCACCGAAATTGCTGCAATGACGAGTAAGATGTGAATGATGCCTCCGGCGTCGTATCTCAAAAAACCTATTGCCCATAAAACAACTAGAACAACTGCGACGATGTAAAGTAAGTTTCTCATTTTGATGTTTGTTTTAAACCAAGCTCCTTTAAATCTTAAAGGGGCATTTGATACTTTAAAATAATATCAGCGATCTATTGAACGGAAAAGGCAATCCGTTAAAACAGCTCTCTAACAATTCAAAGGTAAGTTTATTCACATTAAATTATGTTATATAATTTTATATAAGTATTGTAAAATTTTTTGATTGATTATATTTCGTTGCCATATAATAATTTTAAAGATACCACATTACCAATCGCGTATATATTACGAATAGACATTAAATTTCATGAATAGGAAGGAGAGGGCTTACTACGTAGAGGAATACCGAACGCCCAACCTCCACCCTCCTACCCCAATCACCTCAACAAAAAAAGCTCTGGAAACACGGTCGTTATGATAATAAAAATACCCTACATTGTTTATCGTGTGGGGTTCACTACCTTTGCTGGATAATACAATTGAATGACATTTAAAGATTTAGACGTCGCAGCACCAATATTGTCTGCGCTCGAGAAAAAGGGGTACACATCGCCCACCCCAATACAAGAACAGGCGATTCCAATATTATTAGCCGGTAAAGATTTAATGGGATGTGCGCAAACAGGGACTGGAAAAACAGCGGCTTTTGCAATTCCCATCATCCAGCATTTACACAATGACCCCAAGCGAAGAAAACAAAAACGCGCCATAAAAGCGTTGGTCGTAACGCCTACACGAGAATTGGCCATTCAAATTCAAGAAAACTTTACGGAATACGGCGCCTTTGCCGATATTCGCACAGCTGTTGTTTTTGGCGGCGTGAAGCAAAACGCTCAAGTCAACACGCTGAAAAACGGTGTGGACGTGCTCATAGCAACCCCTGGTAGACTTTTGGATTTAATGAATCAGGGCTTTATCTCCCTGCGTGATGTGACTTACTTTGTCTTAGATGAAGCCGACCAAATGCTCGACATGGGGTTTGTAAACGACATTAAAAAACTGCTGACCAAATTACCCAAACAACGACAATCGCTATTTTTCTCGGCCACCATGCCCGCACCTATTGTCAAGTTGTCGAATGAAATCTTGGGGCATTACGAACGCGTTACCATACAACCCCAACAAACCACGGCCGAACGGGTGGAACAAGGTTTGTTTTTTGTCAATAAGTCAGACAAACCCGAACTGCTTTCACACATCATCAATACCAGAAAGCCGGCTTCGGTGTTGGTATTTACCAGAACCAAGCACGGTGCCGACAAGGTGGTGAAATACCTCAGTCGTGTGAACATAACGGCGGCAGCCATTCACGGCAATAAAAGTCAAAACCAGCGTCAAGCCGCATTATCGGCTTTTAAAGACGGCAAGATTAAGGTCTTGATCGCAACCGATATCGCCGCCCGTGGCATTGATGTGTCTGAATTGGAACTGGTCATCAACTACGATTTGCCAAATGTTCCGGAGACCTATGTTCACCGCATAGGGCGTACGGGGAGAGCCAGCGCCAGTGGTGCGTCACTTTCGTTTTGTGATGCGGAAGAAAAACCGTATTTGAAAGACATAGAGAAGCTGATCAAACAAACCGTGCCCGTTCTCGATCACCCCTTTGCGGAAGCATTTGAGGACAGGCCCAGTGCGCCTGCAAAAAAACAGAACAGCAGATCTCGACAAGGAGTTCACAATGGAAACAAAGGCGAGAAATCCAAAAAACCAAAATGGCGTGGCCCGCGTAGAGGTTCATCGTAGTGGTGGCGCAAGCGTAGCATAGCTATGTTGCTATCACGGCATGCTCTCATGTTAAAGTCCAAACCCTACTGTGAGTGGCCTATGGTTGCTCGTCTTCGCTGTCTTCACTGTCTTCGCTCGATGCTTGACTGATAAAAAGCAATCGCCTTAATAGATCACGTCGACGGTTGAAGTCGGTGCGGTAAAACAAGCCCACGCCCTGAGAGTACAATCCCGTTTGCTCAATCAACAGGTTGTTTTGGTATGAGCGGTTAAAGGCTTTGGCGCGAACGCGACCGTCTTGGGTGAGCATCATTTCAATTTCCACGTCACCGGCGAGTTGGTTTTGATTGGCGCCCAACGGCACCCCTACAACGCCATTGATGCTGATGCGGTCGTCGAACAATCGGCGCGAAACGGCCACTTCAAATTCTTCTTGACTTGCCCCGGTTATCCCTTCACCGGTGTAATTGATGGCTATGTCTATAATCTTGATGTACTGCGACAAGAAATTGTTGACTTGTCCGGCAAAAACATCAATGGTGGTGCTGGCCAATCCACCTTGCACCTGAGCATCAAGCGCCAAGTCATCGGTATAAAACGAGTTGAGGGCGAGTAATGAAAACGCCTGCTGCGTCAATCGATTGGGGTCGGAGAAGCGGTCGCTAACCTCCGCTTGGATACCGGGAGCTACGTTGGGCAACTTGATATCAAAAGATATTTCAGGGTTGGTCAACAAGCCGGAAAGGTTGAGGAACAAATTGACCTCCGTGCGCACTGCTGCCAGCGTAGGATCGGCCACGGCACCGGATAGTGATGTTCGGGTTACATACTTGGTAGACAGATCAAGCATGGCTTCATATGGGTCGCCATTAAAAGTAATGCTACCACCAGGCTCAATAAAAAATCGTTTTCGCACCAGTCCACCAAGCGTAAATAGGTATTCACCCCGATTGATTTCCAAGCTTCCAAACAGGCCTATATTGCCTGCGGGATCGAGGTTAAACCTCAGTCGCCCCCGGCCATTTCCCTTGATGGTCTCCCCCGTCCGCTGATCCATTATAAGGTACACTTCAGCGTCTGGTGTAACGTCGATGTTTATTTGCAAATTAAGTCCAACACCTTTGGCGGCTTCTACAACGGGCTTTTTCTCAGCGTCGGCTTTCACAAAATCTACAAACCCCATTGGATTGACATCGGTGGGGCCATCTACGGGAATATAAAACTCTGTACCTCGATGGGTTTTTACATCGATATTAAATCGCAAGTCTTCGGTAGGGCCTGTAATGTCTACGTCGCCACTAACAAACACTTTACCGTAAAAATAATCGTTCAGTGCTGCATTGGTGTTGAGTGCCAATAAACGGTTGGCATCGATATGCACGTCTATTTGCCAATCTTTGAAAAAATTGTGGCGCAAATCGGCACGAACCTGGCCACTGGTGTTTTCATCGGTGTCCACAACCCGGGCATTGGGGATTAAAATCTGATTGGGTTTGAAGACCACTTCTGGACTGCCTTCGAGGTTGTAACGCGTATTGAGAAACGGAATGGTTAACCCCATGTTTGGGACGGTCAGAACACCGTCAAACGCCGGCGATTTTGGCGTGCCTCGAAGCGCAATCTCACCACTCGCTACCCCGCGTAAATCATCTGTAA
>JAIUMB010000097.1 GCA_022565745.1 Cryomorphaceae bacterium
CAATTAAGAGAACTATACGCCCTTAAGATCCCTCCGGCAAAGAGGACGCCTGATTTTGATGCTGATTGTAATCGTTTTGTGATTGAATCTCGTCGAGAAGGCAGATATAATTTGGTGGTTTATTCATGGTTAAAGAAAGTGGTATTTGTTCTCAATGAAGATGATTTTTCATTTGTAAGAACCTCGAGAAATCTCTATAAAATTACCAGAGAAGAACAGCAGACGCTTGCAAGTGCTACTGTAGGCGTGGTGGGCTTATCAGTTGGTCAATCGGTAGCGGTTACTTTAGCGATGGAACGTTCTTTTGGAACGATAAAACTGGCTGATTTTGATGCTTTGGATCTTAGCAATCTCAATCGTTTACGTGCCGGTATTGTTGATATAGATTTACCCAAAGTTGTTCTCGTAGCCCGAGAAATAGCGGAAATTGACCCGTATTTAAAGGTAATGCTTTATCCTGAGGGGCTGACCAATGAAAACATGAATGAGTTTGTTGATGATTTGGATGTTTTAGTCGATGAATGCGATTCTCTACAGATGAAAATTGCCATGAGGCAACGAGCGCGAAGCAAAGGGATTCCGGTAATTATGGATACCAGTGATCGAGGGATGATAGATATTGAACGTTTTGATTTAGATAAAGAAAAACCCTTGTTTCACGGTTTGGTTAATGAAAAAGAACTTCATGATATTGACGACAGCAATCGATTAAATGTTCTTTTTAAATTGGTGGGAGGAGGCAGCATTAGCCCAGAGTTAGCGGTGTCTTTTTTCGAGCTTAATCAATCCATTGGTACTTGGCCACAGTTGGCTTCAGCGGTTGCTTTAGGGGGAGGGTTGGCGACATCTGCAGTGAGACAGATCTTATTGAAGAAAAATGTAGACTCGGGTCGGTGGTATTTTGATCCAGAGTCGTCATGGAGCCAATCTCCAAAAGAAAGTAATAAGCCCACAGTGCCTTCATTTTTAACAGGCAAAACACCTCTTGCTGTTGATATGGAGCTTGCATTCTTTGGTTTACTGCACATTGATACAACAGATACTCATTGGAAGTTGAGCTTCAATTCGTCAGTGGAGCACTCCGTTGAATTATTTTTAGAAGCGGCTATTCAGAAGTGGTTCTCCCTGTCAAATAATTCATTTTCATTGATTAATAAAGGCTCTCGAGGTGTTTTTGAAGTCGTAAAAACCGAAGTTGAAATCAGCGATTCAGAGTTGATTTTGTCAGCCGTTTCTGAGCAAAATTTATTTTCCTGTGTTTCACAGATGAATCGTACCTTTATGGATGAGTGTTATCGGGGTAGCCATCACCATGTTACAGCAGTATATTCAGCTTTACAAGGTAATGAAAGATCGGTGTGGTTTGGAGTGCCACCACCGTTTTTACTGTTATTATCAAGGCCAGATGTGGCTAAACGCACATATGCTTTGCCCGAGCAAAACACCATTAGTGCTATGTTAGCGGGAATCATTAGAGGAATGCGTTTTTATAATTTACACTTAAAAGGCAACAATAATATAGAAAGTATCGGAGCTGCTTTAGGAAGTGTTCTTTATAAGAATCAATCAGCACGCTTAATAATCAAGGATATGCAAGCACTGAGCACCCATTTAAAAGAGGCTGCTCAAAGCGAATTAAAACTTGATAACGAACTACCTGGACTTGGATTAAATGTATCTCATGATATCACATGAACAAATAACAAAGTCGATTAAAGAGGCGAGTATAGAAAAACCTCGCGTTACAATCAGAGCTTTTCGAGCTGTTGACGATTACGATGCATCAATGCGTTTTGTGGAAGGTCACAAACGCGTGTTAACTGCTCATGGTGTTAAAAAGGTAACCTCAAGCTCACCGGATTGGATCATTAATCCACATGCTTACGTCATCAACGTAGAAGACTCAGAAACCGGAAAAGTATACGGAGGCGCTCGAGTGCATAGGTACCACAAGGATTATCCTCTGCCTATCCAAGACGCAACAGGAGCTATGGATGAACTGGTACACGAGATTGTTCGTCGCGAGCACGAGAAAGGAGGAACCTCTGAGCTTTGTGGATTGTGGAATTCCTTTGAAGTCGCTGGTTTGGGAATCGGAAGTTTTTTTGCCACCCGTGCAGGGATTGCTGTAGCACATCAGTTGGGATTGCGGTCTATGTTTGCTCTATGTGCACCTTATACCGTTAAATGGGCACAACGCGTAGGCTGTAAAGTGGTTGAAGAGCTTGGGAACAAAGGAACTTTTTTCTATCCAAAGCTTGATTTAATTGCTACGGCGGTACTTTTAGAAGACGTCAATACACTTGAAGACGCCAAACCAACCGAAAGGAATCGAGTATTTGATTTCTATAAAAACTTAAATCAAACCGCTTTAGAAATTCCACCAGGTAAACGTTATCAAGTGGCCATTAACTATAAACTCGATATTTTTAATCCTTAAAATAAAATTTGTCAGACAGATTGCTTCCCGTAAATTTGCCCACGCAAAATTCCCAAATCGCATTATGGAAAAAGAGGCTAAAATATTTTCGGGTAGAGGTTCCTTCAATCTAGCAAAACGCATTTCGGAGGCCTATGGAATCCCTTTAGGTAATGTCTTGTTTACTCAATTTAGCGATGGGGAGTTTGAACCTAGTTTTGAAGAGACAGTAAGAGGTGGCCGCGTATTTCTCGTGTGCTCAACGCACCAGCCCAATGACAACCTGATGGAGTTACTGCTGATGATTGACGCGGCTAAGCGTGCATCAGCAAAGCACATAACGGCTGTTATGCCGTATTTTGGTTATGCACGACAAGATAGAAAGGATAAATCGAGGGTGCCAATTGGCGCCAAAATGATTGCGCAATTATTGACCGCTGCAGGCGCTACTCGTGTAATGACTATGGATTTACACGCCGATCAAATACAAGGCTTTTTTGAAATTCCAGTTGACCACTTGTTTTCATCGGCCATCTTTGTGCCTCATATTAAGGCATTAGGGTTGAGTAACCTTACCATTGCTTCTCCAGACATGGGCGGGAGTAAGCGGGCTCACAACTACGCCAAAATGACAAATGCTGAAGTTGTGGTTTGTTATAAGCAACGCAAAGCGGCCAATGAAATCGAAAAAATGATGGTGATTGGCGATGTAACAGATAAGCATGTCATCCTTGTTGATGATATGGTTGATACCGCTGGAACGTTGGCTACAGCCGCCAATATGTTGAAAGACCAAGGCGCTGCATCTGTTCGTGCCTATTGTACACACGGGGTGCTTTCTGGTAATGCTTACGAAAAAATAAACAACTCTGCACTGGAGAAGTTGGTCATTACAGATACCATTCCCAAAGCGCACCCTTCAGATAAAATTGAAGTGCTAAGTGTCGCGGAATTGTTTGCCCATGTCATGCACAATGTCCACCATCATCAGTCGATCAGTAAACATTTTATCATTTAAATCATACCGGCCAATTTGAATCGTTCTTCTGCCGGAATCAAAGAAGAACACAACTTAATTTCAAACTTTTATTATGAATTCAGTAGCAATCACAGCCCAGAAACGTGAGCAGTTGGGTACCAAGTACTCTAAAGAACTGCGTCGCGACGGCAATGTCCCTTGCGTCGTTTACGGAGGTGAGTCGCCAGTGCATTTTTTCGCCCCGGCAGCCGACTTCCGCAAAGTAATCTATACACCGAATGTGTATAAAATCAATGTCGAGTTAGACGGCAATACCATTCCTTGTGTGATTCAGGACATCCAGTTTCACCCGGTATCTGACGAAGTATTACACATCGACTTTATTCAGTTGGTAGATGGCAAGCCAGTAACCATTGACGTACCAGTTCGTCTTTTAGGTTCTGCTCGTGGTGTGAGAAATGGTGGTAAAATGAAACGCGTGTTGCGTAAGCTAAAAATTAAAGCAACACCTGATAATTTACCCGATTCTATCGAACACGATATTACCAATTTGCGTATCGGTCAATCGGTTCGCGTTAGCGATATCACTGCCGAAGGCTTTGAAATTGTCAATAGTCCATCAGCGGTATTGGTAAGCATCAAAACCTCTCGTTTGGCGGTTGACGACACCGACGAAGAGGAAGAAACAGACGGTGCTGAAGCCCCTGCAGCTGAAGGTGCAGAAGAAAGCAAGTCTGAGAATTAATAGCTTTTTATTGTGAAAAAGTATCTCATAGTTGGCTTGGGCAACATTGGCTCAGAGTACGAAGAGACACGTCACAATATTGGTTTTAAAGTGCTGGATCGGTTGGCAAACCGGTCCGGCATTTCTTTTTCTAGCGATCGCTTGGCATTTCATGCTGAACTTCGTATAAAAGGTCGAATATTGACCTTAATCAAACCAAGTACCTATATGAATCTCAGTGGCAAGGCCGTTCGTTATTGGATGGATGCCCTTAAAATTCCTATAGAAAATGTACTGGTGGTAGTGGATGATGTTGCCTTGCCTTTTGCGCAATTAAGACTAAAGACCAAAGGAAGTGATGGGGGGCATAATGGCTTGAAAAGCATCCAACAATTGCTTGGAGGAAACAATTACCCGCGATTGAGAATTGGTATAGGTGGTGATTTCCCTAAAGGAGGTCAGGTTGATTATGTGTTGGGACAATGGACGGAAGAGGAGCAATCCAATCTACCCAAATTGACAGAGCGTTGTGCCGATGCCATCGAATCATTTTGTTTGGCTGGTGTTTCAAATACCATGAATGCATTTAATGGCGATGGTATCGGATAATAGATGAAGGTTTAATTTATAAATACATTGAGTTATGGGAAGAGCATTTGAATATCGCAAGGCAAGAAAGTTTAAGCGTTGGGCTGCCATGGCTAAAACCTTTACGCGCATTGGTAAAGAAATCACCATTGCTGTTAAAGAAAGTGGCCCCGACCCCGATGCGAATACCCGTTTGCGCGCAGCCATACAAAATGCGAAGGCGGCCAATATGCCGAAGGATAATATTGAACGCGCCATTAAAAAAGCAACCGATAAAGATCAAGGAGACTATAAAGAACTGGTCTATGAAGGATACGGTCCGCATGGCATCGCAGTGATTATTGAAACAGCAACGGATAATCCTACCAGAACGGTTGGCAACATTCGCTCTTATTTTAATAAGTGCAATGGGAGCCTTGGAACATCAGGTTCTGTAGAGTTTCTATTTGAGCACAAGTGCTATTTTAGAATTGCTGATGATAATAGAGATTTAGAAGAGTTTGAATTGGAGCTCATAGATTTTGGCGCCGAAGAGGTGTTTAGAGACGAAGAAGAAAGCCAAATTGTTATCTATGCAGACTTTGCAAATTACGGAAATTTGCAAAAGGCATTGGAAGAAATGAGTATTGAAGTTTTAAACTCCGGATTTGAGCGCATACCAACCACAACAAAAGCGCTTGATGAAGCACAAACTGCAGATGTAGAAAAACTCCTAGAACGGATAGAGGAAGATGAAGATGTGCAAAATGTGTTTCATACCATGGTTTAAATTGTTGTTTATGCGATTTTAAAACGTTTTTAACGAACTGTTTTTTTGATTGTGCTTACATTTAGCAATGTTTACTAATTGTTATGTTTAAACACAGCACCTTTTTATAGTTTGTATTATTGCATGTACAATCTATAAACATGTGCACACAAAATCAATCTAATGAAAAAGCGTTTTTTTAGAATTGGTGCAGCGCTATTGTTCGCTGTATCCTTAACATCGGCGTGCTCTGACGACGACGATACCATTGAAATCATCCCGGATGAATCGAGTATTTCCTTTACCATTAATGGTGCAGTGGAGGGCGTAAAGTCAGGTGTTGCAACCGTTGGCCAAACACAAGTTGGTGGAAACTATCAAATACGCATAAGGGGCAATGACGGTGATGAAGAAACCGATCAATCTTATATTCTTGACTTTATTCGAGGCCCCCAACCCAATCCTTTGCCTGACCCAGAGCCCGATACATACAACATTTCAACCCTCATAGAGGCAGCAGGTGGAAATGGCTATTACGTCAGCTTTGTCGATAGGCCATTTGGTGATTCAAGAGAATTTGGAGGTGCTGAAGCCAGTGGCGAATTGGTAATAACGGAAATTAATAGTTCGTTTGTTGAAGGCACATTCTCTTTTACGGCAAAAAGTAACGAGACAGAAGAAGTGATAGAAGTTACCGATGGTGTGTTTAAAGCCAACAACAACCTGTAACCATCTAAAACCAATAAGCATATTTAAGCCCATCGCAATGATGGGCTTTTTTAGTTTGCTTTTCTTGCCTTGTGAATGCGAATTAAAGGCGCCATAAAGTCATCCAATTGATCGATGTTCATTTGACTTGCGGCATCACACAACGCCTCTTCTGGGCAGGGGTGTGTTTCTACGAATAAGCCGTCGATACCGGCACCAACAGCTGCACCCGCCAAAACATTTAGGTATTGCCTTGCGCCTCCGGAAGGATCAGCACTGGGGATACCATACTTTCTGATGCTGTGTGTAACATCAAATACAACCGGGTAGCCAGTTTCAGCCAGGTGGTAAAATGAACGTGGGTCTACAATAAGATCATTGTAGCCAAATGCATATCCTCGCTCTGTAAGAATGACGTTATTGTTGCCTGTAGATTCAATTTTCTGAACCGGTTTAATCATGTTTTCTGGGGCAAGAAATTGACCGTGCTTGAGATTGATGACGGCACCCGTGTTTGCCGCTTCAACGACCAGTGACGTCTGCATACATAAATAGGCTGGAATTTGAATGACATCCAAAACTTCTCCTGCAGCTTTTGCCTCGCTGGGGTGATGGATGTCAGATAAAACAGGAAAACCAAAGGTCTCTTTAATCTCTTGCATCATTCGTAAACCCTCGTCTAAACCAGGTCCATGATAGTAATCAACCGATGAGCGGTTGTCTTTGGTAAAAGAAGACTTATAGATGACCTTAACGCCACTTCTTTCAGAAAATAATTTCAATTTTTCAGCAACACTCATCATGGTGCTTTTGTCTTCTATAACACAAGGCCCTGATATGAGAAATAAATCATCACTACCACAGGCAATATCTCCTACGTTAACTATTTTTTTGTCCATGAAGGTTTTGTTGCATTGATTTAATCAACAAATATAAAGATTCGCAGATTAATCTACCTAAGAAAAATATGGGTTGTTACCACCATATTTTTGTTGAATTCTTTTGCTAAATTTCGGGGTATTCAATTCATGTATGGGATACATTAGTGACGTTAATTCTCGTTTAATTACGCTTAGATTAAATATAAAATCGACAGTTATGGAAAAGCGCTCATCCAAAAAAAGCAAGAAAAAAATTTTCGTACTGGATACCTCTGTAATACTCTATGATCACAATGCCATCATGGAGTTTGCTGATAACGACGTCGCCATCCCCATAACGGTTTTAGAAGAATTAGATGGGTTTAAAAAAGGGAGTGATACCAAAAATTTTGAAGCCCGGGCATTTATTCGTTTTTTAGATGGCCGTGCAAAAAAGAAATCTCTTCAAGAATGGAATGCGCTGAATGGAAATAAAGCCAAAGGCAAATTTCGCGTGGTGATGAGCAAAACTGCCGAAAGTATGGATGCCAATGCCATTTTTATGGGTAATCGAATGGACCATCAAATCATCAATGCGGCAATTAGATTGAAGGAAGAGTCGCCCGAAAAAAAGGTTGTTTTGGTTACCAAAGACATCAACCTGCGCTTAAAAGCAAGAGCTTTAGGTGTAGATTCTGAAGATTACGAAACGGGAAAGGTCAAAGATGTAACGTCTATGCATCGCTCAAATGTAATCCGCGACAATATTCCACAAGCATATATTGATGATCTCTACAAAAAGGGATATGTTTCAATGGAACGAATACAGAAAAAAATAGCTGATTTTACGGCTTCGCCAAATGAATACATGATTTTAAAAGGAAGTAAATCAAGTGTGATGGCCTTTATGAATCCTCAAACAGGGAATTTAGAGTTGGTAGAAAAGCGAAAAGCCTATGGTATTATGCCAAGAAACGCCGAACAAGCATTCGCTATGCACGCTGTCCTCAATCCCGATATCAAGTTGGTATCCCTTTCTGGGGTTGCAGGTACAGGGAAGACACTCATTGCACTTGCTGCCGCTATTGAGCAAAGAAGAGCGTTTCAACAAATCTATTTAAGTAGACCTATTGTGCCGCTGAGCAATAAAGACTTGGGATATTTACCAGGCGATATGAAGGCTAAAGTTGACCCGTACATGCAAGCGCTGTGGGACAATCTCAAGCACATCAAAAGACAATTTACTGAAAAAGACAAAGAGTATAAACTGATTGACGAAATGACACAATCTGAGAAAATTTTGGTAACGCCTTTGGCCTATATCCGAGGGCGGAGTTTGTCAAATGTTATTTTTATCGTGGATGAAGCACAGAACCTTACCCCACATGAGATAAAAACCATCATCACCAGAGCTGGAGAAAATGCAAAGTTTATCTTTACCGTGGATGTGTTGCAAATAGATACCCCTTACTTGGATGAACACTCCAACGGACTGTCATATATGATGGAACGCCTCAAAGGTCATCCATTATTTGCTGCTGTTACATTAGAAAAAGGTGAACGTTCAGAA
>JAIUMB010000098.1 GCA_022565745.1 Cryomorphaceae bacterium
AACAATACATTATAAATCCGAAAATACAATTATTTAAGATCATTGTTTTCAGCAAAAAATTACACACAGTATTTAATCCTGCGTATTCTTGGCTAAACCTTGCGCGGTGATGCGCCAGCCGCAAATTCGTTTTTGATTGCCACGAATTTCACCAATGAACACGAATAAAAACCAAACATTCGTGAAAATTCGTGTGCATTCGTGGCTAAAATATGCTTGGTGATTGGTTGCCGCTTACTCTTTTTTAATTGCCACGAATGGCACCAATGAACACGAATAGAACCCACATCATTCGTGAACATTCGTGTGCATTTTTAGCTAAACCTTGCGCGGCTATGTGAAAGCCACAAATTCGTTTTTGATTGCCACGAATGACACCAATGAACACGAATAAAAAACAAATCATTCGTGAACATTCGTGTGCATTCGTGGCTAAATCCTGCGTGGTGATGTGTTGGCCGCAAATTTGTTTTTTAATTGCCACGAATTACACCAATGAACACGAATAAAAAAACATCATTAGTGAAAATTCGTGTGCATTCGTGGCTAAACTTTATGCGTGGTGATGTGAAGAACGGGTTACTTCTTGGATGAAACAACAAAGTCTCTAAAATTTTCGCTATGAACAATCATTGTTTCTGCATTATATGCATTGGTGAATGTTTTCGGGATTTTAGCGGATTTTTTCATGCGCCATTTAAATTCATAGCCGTAAATCTTTCCGTTTCGTTCCTCTACAAAATCTACCTCCTGCTGTTGTTTTGTTCGCCAAAAGTATGTGCGCGCCATTCGTTGATGATAGGCATTTTGTTTTACCCTTTCTGCAATGAGAAAATTTTCCCAAAGCGCGCCCTTATCAGTTCGTTCGTGTAGAGGACTGAAATTCCGTATCACCATATTACGAATCCCATTGTCGTAGAAATATATTTTGTTATTGGTTTTTATTTCGTTTCGCAAATTCCGACTAAAACTATTGAGTCTAAAAACGACATAGCCTTTTTCTAAAATATCGATGTATTTGGCAACGGTGTTTTTATCGACATTTACCAGTTGAGCCAACTCGGTGTAATTGACTTCACTGCCAATTTGTAGAGCCAAAGCTTGTACCAGTTTATCGAGAACTTCGGGTTTTCGTATTCCTGCATAGGCTAAAATATCTCTGTATAAATAGCTGGATGTCAGATTTTCAAGCACACTATACTCATCACCCGTGTGATTCAATACATCGGGATAGAGACCGTAAATCAACCTGTTTTCCAACGTTTGTTGGGCGTGAAGGTATCCGTGATGGGTTTCGTATTCTTCCCAAGAAATTGGGAATAATTGAAATTCCCATTTCCTGCCAGTGAGCGACTCATTGACGCTTGAACTTAAATCGAATGAAGATGAACCACTTGCAAATAATTGAACATGTTTAAAGCGGTCGGTAATGATTTTCATCGTTAGACCAATATTGTTTATCCGCTGCGCTTCATCGATAAACACGTATTTGTGATTACCGATAATGGAACGAATTTGCTCCGTGTTTGGCTCAAAAAGTAAATTGCGAATTCCGGGATCATCACCATCTAAAAACAAAAATGCTTCTCCTTCGAGCAAATGCTCAATGAGCGTGGTTTTTCCAACTTGTCTTGGCCCGAGCAAAACAATTGCCTTTCCCGAATTAAATCGCTTTTTAATGGATTCCGCTAAAGACCTTACATACATGTTTTTATTTGCAAATATAGTAAATCACGATGTATGTATTCACTTTAAGTTATAACTTTTAGAGAATATATTCACCATAAGTTATGATTTAGAGTGAATACATCCATCATGTGTCGTATTGAGATGGTCTGGGGTCTGGGTTTGGAGGTCTGAGGTAGACGAATGGTAATGCTTTGCACGCATGGAGTACTGCGTACGCATGGGTTGCTGTCGAAAGCATGGGGTACTGCGTACACATGGTTTGCGAATGCATATAAAGGCCAAATATTGGCCTTTATATGCATCCGTAAAACCAAACCTCCAAACTCCCAAACCTCCAAACAGATACAATCCTAAGGCTTTAACAAATCGAATATTGGCGTGTATATGCATTCGCATCCCCGACCTCAGACTCCCGACCTCAGACTATATCATCCAGCCATTATTGCCATACGTGAACCCATGCGCGCGTAGCGCCCCATGCCTGCATAGCAGCCCATGCGTGGTGATGTCGAGGAACTCTCTTTTCCTCATTATTCCAAGGGCTTTATCTCGCTAATAATCCTTCAAGATTAATGCTGTCTTTCAACACAAAGCGCGCAAACAATTCTTCACTGTACCATTCGTATTTCCTGGTCAGATGAATGACGTTTTTATGCGTTTTGTCATGGTAGGCATAGTGCATCATTTGCGCTTTGCTTTCCCATATGCTTACTGTAGCTTGATCAATAAGGGGCAGTTCTCCAATTCCAGTAGAGAATTTAAGGGCAGGAAACTGGTAGAGTTTACTGGCTGTTTTTCCTACCTTCGTCCAGAATGTAATTAGTCTTCCAAGCTTGATGCGGGCGCGGGTGAGAACAACAATATTGGCGTCTTCATCGTGTTCGGTTACCGATGTGAAGGGATTTTGCTTCGACCACTCTCCATGGGCGGCGATGTTCTCTAAAAAGAGGTGACTCACCGATTGACTGCGGCGGCTGTATTCCGCTAGGTATTCGTTGTTTTCGATAAAGTTGCGGGCCGATGTTTCATCTTCCCAAGCCATAACCCAGCAGTAGTTTTTAAAACTGGGAAAGATGCTGAATCCTTTGCCGGAACCAGACCCCATGGACTTCATGAACGTAAGTCCGGTGGTGTTTTTCAAAATTCGATTGGCCTGAGGAACCTGACTAAAGGCCCAGAAACCGTCTTTGATGCCTGAAACGGTGAAGAAACTGATGGTGGTGATCGGCTTGCTCATTTATTTTTTACGTATGATAACGGTTTGCACGCCCATTGGAATAACTTTTTCTAGAAGAAAGAAAGGCATCAGTAAAACTTTCCAAAAAACCAATCCCCAAAAATATTTACTCATGTCCCCTTCCCAATCGGTGGCTTTCTTTTCGCGATGTCCTAACCACCACAAGGTAAAGGCCGACATGGTGCCGTATGTTTGGTGTTCGACGATGTCCCAGTGGGTATCTGGAAAGACGCTGGACCAGCTTTTCTTGCTGAACAGGGTCAAGTGCCGGGGCGTATGCCAGCCTTGCCAGTGTTGCTTTTGGTAGTGTTGCAAAAGACCTTCATGCATGGGCACTTCGGCTATGAAGTAGCCGCCAGGCTTGAGGAGGTCGTAGATTTTGCTCACGGTTGAAGAGATGTCGTAGTCGTGCTCGAGATAGTGCCAAGCCGTTATGACGTCGAACGTGCTGTCAAACGTAAAGGTCTTCCAATCGCACTCGTGTAGTTCAAGCCGCTCAAACTGTGGCTGATCCCAATTGGCGGCCACGAAGTCCACGCCTACAGCCTTGGCGTTGTGTGTTTCGGTAAATGTCTTGAGAAAATCGGGCTTGCCACAACCGATGTCGAGGATGCTGGGCTTATCTTTATTATCCAAAGCCGAAGCCGCGAGATTGCTGCGACGCTGGTTGAGTTTCTTGTCGTCATTTTCTACAAACTTGGAAAACTTCCCCCAGGCAGAACTCCCGCGATAGGGTAAATACGCACTGGAATAAAAGCGAGAGAGCTGGTTTTCATCCTCGGGATTGGCCAGAAATACCGATGCGCAGTTTCTACAGCGATGGAACTCGTACAATCCTTCATCACGCGGATGCATCATGGCCTTTGTTTGTATAAAAGGCTCAATATCTTGGCTTTGACAAACCCCGCAGCAGTCTTTGGTGACGGGATTGGCAAGGGGATATGGATGTTTCTCGACGCGCAATGATGATGTATTTATATTGGTTTAAATACAACAAGGTGAAAGTCTTTTAGTTTAGATCAGTGCAGTCCTCACCGCTTAATGATCTTCTCTTTTTTTAATCGTCCATTTACATCAACAAAGGACATGATGTACATCCCTGAGGGCAATTCGGAAATATCCATTTTTAGTGTTAAACCTGAACCAACAGCGCCACTGTGGTGCGCTACTCCACGAAGATCGTACAGGGTAAAGTGAACGATGGACGATGAAGGATTGTGAATGTTGACGAATGCATTGGCAGGGTTTGGCGATAGCTTAATGTCGAAATCTTGCAATTGGTGCTCGTCGGTACTCACAAAGTCTGGGCAATTCGTGGCGGTAAGAGAGAATAAAATGGTATCCGTAAATTCATAGCTGCAAATACTGATCATGGGGTTTAATGTGTCACCGGCAATAATGACAAAATGCTGTCCGTTGAGATGCAAGGGCTGGTTGAGCTCCAGACTTATGACATCGCTAAACGATGGCTGATTGAAATGGACTTGCTGTGTGGTGACAACTTGTGTGTCAGGCCCTACAACAAATATCTTTGTGGGATCCACACTGCTGTTGAGAATCGCGCGACTGAGTTGTAATTCTATCAGCGTATCGCTGCAATCAAATGGCACGTCGGGCATGTAGTAGTCGTAACCGGTGGGTGATTGAGAATTGGCAACGGAGTCATCCGGCGTGTATCCCAGAAAAAACACCTGATGGTTGGTTGAAATGTCTTTGTTGGCATATAGTCCTCCAGGCATTCCCGGAGAAGGTGATGGGCCTGCATCGAGAAATCGAGTGTTGGGCGCATTGTTTAAGCAGTTGTCAAATACCACCATGATTTCTCGGGTAACTTCACCCACGACTTTAAGCATATTGTCGCTGGTATCTAAACGCAGTTCGTAGGCAGATATGGTCAATAAAAATATGCCCGACATAGAGCCGGATTGAAAACTGGCGTTGCCGCTGTGGGGGTCAATGGTGATGACCACATTGTTTTGAGTGTCAAATGGTTTTTCAAAACTAAATCCTGGGGCAAATGTGCTGATGCTTATGTCTGATGGTTCTACACAACTATTCCAACCGCTGGCTGTACGCGAATCGGTAAAGTTGAAGTACAAAGAGTCTCCATCTGTTTCTACTACGTTTTGCACCATATTTACGGGGCGGTTAACGCAGTAATTGATTTGAGGATCTGAGGTAAAAACAGGCGAATTGTTTTCGCCTATGGTATTGTTCAGAAAGGCAAGTATAAAAAGTGAACCATTGCTTCCCCAAGTATTTATGTTGGCCAGATTGTTGGCTCCAAGTCGACAGCATTGCGTGATGGATTGAAAACGAAAATTGCTGCAAGTACCGGGTAAGGTAACTACTGTTTGGTAGACCATTTTCCTGGTAGGAGTATTGTTTGGAGACGATTGACTGATACACCCGTTGTCTTCTAAAAGCTCTCCAGGAGGGGAGAAGCCCTGTACAGCGGGCATTGTCGTTGTGCTGTTGGGGAAACAGGAACTCATTATACAAAGTGGGGCGGTATTTGGTAATATGGTGGGGCTAAAACGGGTTGTCGCATACAAAACCAAGGTGATTTCATACTGATGCGCAACATTAGTGGAATCGCCAATATAGCGATAGGTCATTTCACCTCCTGTAACATGTGAGGCTTGTATTAAACCTGAAAGCGCAAAGAGATAAACAACACAAAATCGGATAAATGTTTTCATGGCTCAATTGATTTGCTCAAAGTTACAAAAAAAAAACACACCCTGATATTTGCCAAACCTCATCTACTGAGTCAGCAGATGAGTTACCTCATCCATTCCGCTTTCTATTCAGACACCAAGTATCGCTCTACCCAGGCGGCAATAATCTTAGCAACATAGGCGCTGTCTTGGCGGTTACTCAGTAAGTGATCGGCGCCATCCAGTGAGATGAAGCTCTTGGGGTGAAATGCGCGTTCGTAAATTTGGGCAGCGTTGTCTATACTGACGATTTTGTCTTGTGGCGAATGCATAACCAGCAACGGCTTGCGGAGGTTTTTGATGATGTCTTTGTTGCTTTGGTCTTGTAAGTCGTCGAGAAATTGTTTTTTTAAGACAAATGGCCGGCCGCCAATATTGACCTCGGCTTGGCCGTTGTTTTCCATTTCGTCGATTTTATCTTCGAATAAATGCGTAACGTGTGCCGGTTCAGCAGGGGCCGCTATGGTCACTACAGCTTCTATGCTATCGATTTTTGCAGCGGCAACCAAAGCGGCAGCCCCTCCTAAGGAGTGACCGATGATGAGTTTGGGAGCCTTGTATTCATCGGCCATAAAATCCGCTACGGTTTTTAGGTCTATGATGTTATGGGTGAAGTTGGTGTCGGCAAACTCTCCACCGCTCTCCCCCAAACCAGTAAAGTCAAAACGCATCACGGCAAAGCCAAAATCGGTTAACCCTCGGGTTATGGTACGAACCGCCCTTAGGTCTTTGTTGCACGTAAAACAGTGGGCAAACATAATGTAGGCCTTAGGGTTGCCGTTTTCCGGCTTATCCATTATGGCGTGTAAATCTTCTCCGTTGGCGTTTTTAATATCGTGATGTTGTTGTGACATATGGTTTGTATTTAATCCCATAAAGTTACAGTATACATCAATGATTTCCAAGCTCACCATTGCAAACAAGCGGTTTAAAGCGGCCATCGCGCCTTAGTCAGCTCCAGATCAGTGCAGTAGTCGCTTTGCCTAAACAGGACTTTCTGATTTTTAAATGTAGTCTTAATTGAGTTGGTACAATCAACCGTCTAAAGGCGCTGCCACTATTTTAAAATATCCTCCTCTCTCTCTTCAATAATCTCATTGGTTTGCTCTATCGCCTTTTTAAGTTTATAGTCGCTCCAACTATTTTTATAATATTTATTGAGAAACTCATCGAGTTTACGAACCACCAATACGTTATATGCGCCTTGAATTTGTCCGAGACGGCTAGGGGACAGGGTGCGTAGGCTAAGAGAGTAACTACTATCAATGTACTGAATGTAATGCCATATACCACTAGGCATAAACAAGGTTTCACCGTGATTGAGATCGCATTGGTATCCTTTGGCGTACTTGATGGCTGGAAATTTATCGAAGTCCACGTTTGCCATGTCTACAGCGCTGTGGGTAGTAAATGGAAATTTATAGAGATATTTGCTTTGATCTTGATCAAACAGTGTAAAGCGTTTGGTGCCGTGAAATTGGGTGATAAACACATTGGATAGATCGATGTCGTAGTGCATGCGCACATCTGAGCCTGCACAACCAAAAAACAGATACGGAAAGTCTTTGAGGTAACCTTCCATTATGGGCGTAAATTCAAAATCTTTTAGCAGTTCAGGTCGAATTTTAAACAAATTAAACAAGAAAATACGTAAGTCAGATGGTTCATTACTTTTAATCATGTCGAGATATTCGGCAAAGGGAATCTCTTTTACCGGAGGCATCTCAATCAAGGTGGGAGAATTATCAAGCCATTTGCCATAGAGCTTGACTTTGTGTTCACCGGCAATTTTTTTTAGGTTATCAGGCGTCCATTTGTCAACAGCAGCCCAGTTTTTGGTGTAGTTTTTAAGAATAACCGGACGACGAGGTTTTACATAATTTTGGTAAAATTCTTCGTTGCTGATGTCTTCAACGACGTCTACAGGTCTGAGGTTTAGAGTATTCAAGTTGTTCCGCTTTTGGTAATTGGTTAAAGGTTTAGCATTAATGCATGTGCTCTAACGCTGGGGTAAAGCTATGCAAATATTTTTAGGTTCAGTGAAAAATTCGAGGGCGTAAAAACCGCCTTCTCTTCCCATGCCACTGGCTTTGGTACCTCCAAAAGGCGTGCGAAGGTCTCTTACGAGCCAACAATTCACCCAAACAATGCCCACATCTAAGGCATCGGCAATCAAATGTGCCCGGTTGAGATTTTGTGTCCACACAGAAAACGCCAATCCGTATTCGGTGCCATTGGCCAATGCGATGGCTTCTTCATCTGTTTCAAATGGCGTGAGCGTCACCACCGGACCAAAAATCTCTTCTTGATTGGTGCGGCATTGCATTGGCAGTCCTTCTATAACGGTAGGCTCCAAGTAGTAACCCTCGGCGTATGCCCCTTCAGGGGTTACGCGATTTCCGCCACACAAAACTGTGCCGCCTTCTTCTTTGGCCAACGCGATATAAGATTCGATTTTATCGCGATGTGCTTCAGATACAACCGCCCCCACTTGTGTGCTGTCGAGCTGTGGTGGTCCCACGCGTAGTTGCTTAACCTTCTCGACAAAAGCGTCGCGAAATTTGTTGTAGATGCTTTTGTGTATGAGGATGCGTGAGCCACACAAGCAAATTTGACCTTGGTTGGCAAAGGAAGATTTAACCGAAGTGCGCAGTGCTTCTTCAAAATCAGCATCTTCAAAAATGATGTTGGCATTTTTGCCGCCGAGCTCCAAACTGGTTTTTTTAAATTGCTGAGCAGCAATTCCGGCGATGATTTTTCCGGTGGCTGTTCCGCCGGTAAAGGAAATGGCTTTGGTAGC
>JAIUMB010000099.1 GCA_022565745.1 Cryomorphaceae bacterium
GGGTATATGGTGCCTTGACCCAAGAAATCGACATCTTTAATTAGATTGGCTTCATCGTCAAACACTTCAATAAAGACACGACCAATAATTTTACGCTTTGCTTCGGGCTCAGAAACACCTTCAAGTTGACCGAGAAAACGCTCAGATGCATCGACCCCCTTAACGTTTAAACCCATGTGCTTATATTGTTCAAGCACACTCTGAAACTCATTTTTGCGCAGCAAACCATTATTGACAAATATGCAATGTAATCGATTGCCAATGGCCTTATCTAGTAAAACTGCTGCGACAGTGCTATCAACACCTCCGGAAAGCCCCATAACAACTTTTCCTTGGCCTATGGTATTCTTGAGATTATCAACCGTTTCCTCCACAAAGGCTGCAGGTGTCCAATCAGCAACACATCCACAGATATCCAATACAAAATTGCTCAATAGCTGCATACCATCGGTGGAGTGATATACTTCCGGATGAAACTGAATACCAAATATTGGTTTGTGTTCAATGTGAAAAGCGGCCACGGCAACATCTTCAGTACTGGCAATAATATTGTAGCCTTCGGGTAATAATTTGATGGTATCTCCATGAGACATCCATACTTGTGAGCCAACAGGAACACCATTCATCAAGGGATGATTGTTGTCGATTTTTGTCAGATTTGCTCGACCGTATTCGCGTACCTCAGATTTCTGCACCTGACCGCCACCACTGTGTGCGAGGTGCTGTGCACCATAACAAACCCCTAGAATGGGCACATTGGACTGAAAGACCACATCTGGAGGTAATGGGGCGTTGGTTTCCAGTACAGAGTGCGGACTTCCGGAAAGCACAAAGCCTTTTAGGTTAACATGGTCGGTTTTTACATTGTGAAACGGTTGAATTTCACAGTATACGTTTAATTCACGCAGTCGGCGTGCAATCAACTGGGTGTATTGCGAGCCGAAATCGACAATAATGATGGTTTCTTGCATGCCGCAAAGATAGGACGAGCAAAACGGAGTAACTAAAATTTTTTACTAAGGCATCTCAAGTTTATTCAACATCAGTTGTCAACTTTTTTATGCGCTTCCAATACAACGGTTCCTCCGGGCAGTAGGAGTTTACCCTCTACAGGAAACTGATTACTAATTGTTTTATGTTGCCCTCTTAAAATAATGTTCCATTCTTCATTTTCTGCAATGTCATTTGCTTCTTCAATGGTTAATCCGATAAAATTAGGTACCGGAATCATTTGATCTACGCCTTCTGGTGGTGGTACTGGTAGAATTTTAAACTTCAGCGTTGCAAATGAGTTTACTTCAGCATTGAACTGGTTGACATTACTAGGGTTGCTTGGCATGCCATACATTTTCACTTTCGAGCCACCTGTTTGATGATCTACAGTTTTAGCAGAAATTGACAAAGCCACCTTTGCTTCTACTTCAGTTTCTGGAATGGTGTAGAAGGTTGGTTGATAGCCAATAGAGCGCAAAAGCTCTACCAATTGATCTGGAATTTCCTCATCATTTTGCTGATAGAGCTCCAAGTATTTTGCTAGAGACCCCCTATCTAAGGCTGCTTGCGCATCTCCAACACCTTCTCCAATACTGGAGATTAAATCACCCAATGAGCCTGAAAGGGCATTGTTGTAAAAATCGATGGCTTTCTTTGGCATAATTTATTTATTTTGAAAAAACAACAGTAACAACAGCATTAGCTGGAAGGGATTCACCTTCAACAGGACTTTGCTTAAAGGCCTGACCAACAGGTGCTGATTTGGTAGATTGATAAATGGCATTCAAATGCAAATCACTCGCCTTCAGGGTGTTTCTGACCGCTGTTTCGGTTTGACCAATTACATTAGGCACAAATGAATGATGATCTTCGGAGGGGTTAGTATCATTGATTTCAATAAACACATTACTGATGACGTCGCTGCGAATTTGCTTAGCAAGCTCTGGATCTAAAAGTTGAAAACGTTCGCGGCCATTGTCGTTTACGACCAAGCCTTTTAAGTTCATTGAGACCTTGCCAATAGAAAAGCGACTGCCTTTTGATTTGGGCATTGATTCTTCGACCTCTTCAATCATATGACGATAAATGGCTGAAATGTTGGCCGGGCCGTTTTTCTTACTTACCCTCATTTCCTCTTTCAATTGCTCTAAATTACTTGCTGCTTCTTGGCGCGCCTCTTCAGCTTTTACTCTGCGTGAATTTTCATTTTTCAAATCACTTCTCGCCTTTATCAATGCCCTTTCCGCTTCTTTCAACAGCTGATCTTTTGCTGCTTTTAAGTCTTTAATATCTTTTACTTTTCCTTCAAGAACTCGAATGTTCTTCTCCAGCTTATTTCGTTCTTTATTGGCATTATCAGAACTGTTTTTCTCATTCTTTAAATCGGATTTCGCATCCGCCAACTGTTTTTCAAGCCTTTCCAAATCATTCGTTAAACCCCTATTGGTGCTCTCTAACTCTCTAATTCTTCTTTGAAACGATTGAATTAAGGCTGCTTGTTTTTTCGTATTTACTTGATTCGATGGCGCTAAAACTGTTCTAAATCCATGCTGATTAGGCGGTAAATCTAATTTTTGTTCTGACAAATAATCCGATGAATGATAATAAATGGTACCGAAATCCAGATACAATTCATCATGGTTTTGTCTGGCAACCCTTCTTTTTTGAATGCTATAACCGCACGAAATGACTTCGGAAGCTTTATTAAAGTTAACCAATCGAAAAACAGGTAAATGCTCATTCGTCAAACTTTTTATTGTTTTGATTGACGTGTTGGTGTATTGCATGCTCGATGCCTTGAGACTAACGATAGGCGTCAAGTTAATCCATCGATTGCTATTCAGGTTAAAGTACTGAACGCGCACCCTTATGTTAGCAGCGTTTTCACTGTGATCATATATATTGGCTACGCACTGTATTCTTTGTATCATGGCTCGTATTGTATAGCTATTGATGAATATAGGTTACCGGCATTGGCTACGATTACGTAGGTTTGTCCCTTTTCAAACTCGTTTGCTGGTATGCTAACTGAAGTTGATGCAATGCCATTGGGGTTGGTTCGCTCTTCTGACTTTGTAAATTCCGGAGGATTTTCTATTGGGGATATGTTGAGTCGATCACTGGCCTGCTTATCAAAATTAAACTCCACCAACACATCAGCGAATACCTCATCTAGAACATTTTTGCACAATGCCTCAAGTGAGATTTTATAGATGCCTTGTTTTTTTTCCGGTGATTTTGAAGTGAATGCAAGCATGCGCTGGGGCTTTCCTTCATTGGGAACTACCGCAACAAATCTTCCGGAAATGGTACTGTTTACTTCGTTCGATAATGTGCCTTCTTTTTGTCGAGGCCTTAAATTAAAATAGTAGGCATGTAAGGGAATGCGGGCCATTTTAAGCATGGGCACTTCTCTATTGGTCTCAAGCGAAGAGGTTGTTACCTTCAGTTCAAAATCAAGGTAAGGCAACTGATACACGGTATTTGGTCGACCAAATGCATCATAGGGCGCTACATCGCGTAAATTCTCCTGAGCGGTGTTTAGGCCATCAGCTATTCCAGACAAGATGTGCTGAAGGGCAAATGTGTGTTTATCGGATTGGTCACTCATAATTGAAATTTCTTTTTATCGCGGTTTAAAGACCAAGTATCTGAATCGCTTTGTTTCTTGATATCGCGCGTTAAATCGTCAATATTCATTTGAAAATCATCTTTTAATCCAATGTCTTCAGCCTTGAAATCATCCATTTCTAGTTTAAAAAAAGGGTCAATCAACTTGCGCTTCACTTTAGGTTTATCGAGCTTAGGACGATTAAAGCGAAGGGGGTCTTTAGCCACTTTCCTTTTATCTGTGACATCATCCATTAGGTTTCGAAACCCCTTGATTTTTAACAGTTTTTTCTTAGGAGATGTAACTAATTTATCTTTAGAAATTGCTTTGGCAGCAACATCTAAAATCGTTTCTTTTGGCTTTTTGGACTTAATATCCTCTACAGACAATTGTCGGAAGTCTTTATCTAACTCAGGAGCTACCCGCTTACTTTCTCTAGGCTTTAATTCGTTACTCGTCGAGTCTTCTCGTTTCGTGATTTTTGCTTCAAACCCTACAGAAAAACGATTGTCATGCACCAAAGACAAACCATCCCGGATTTTTTTTCGCGTGCGCTTGGTTCTAGAAATAATCGCATCATCGTGTTCAGCTTTTTTACGACTCCGCTTTATTTTTGAGATGATTTTATCGTCATCCTTTTCTTTTGGTTGGAAGTTATTCTTGAGTTTTTGCTGAACTTGTTCTCTTTTCTTTGCCCAAGCCTGATAGCTTTTTCTTTGCTCCGACAAACTAGGAATATCTGGTTCAAAGGGAAGTTGCTTGCTATCCGAAGTCTTATTTGTAAATGATGACATTTGTTCCTCGAGAGACTTTCGCTCATCAATTAAGTCCTGAAAACCTGGGATTTGACGAGCCAAATCTCCTAAGTCTAAATGAGATTTAGACTGCTTAGGAACGTGATGTTTCCAGTGCTTAGCCATTGTCTTCTATTACTTGGTTTTCAATGATGGACTTTAATTGCTGTTCAAAAACAGCTGGTGTAGGAACGGTAACCAATTTTGTGCGCAGTAAACTAGACCCTTCTGCACCATACTGATACTTTTGAGAGTAACTGGCGTTTACCGATGCTGAAGCAACCATAAACTTAGACACACTAGCACTTACAGATGCACCCACTTCACGCTCTCTACTCATAGAAACCGCCATTTTCACCTCAATGATGGTATCCACAAATTGGTAGAATGTAGGCGTAAAACCAAGCGAAAGCAGACTCTGTGCTGGTCGACCTTCACTTAGCTTTATTAATGCACGCTTATCAAAAACCATATTACCCTCTTTATCTTCAATCATACCAGCCATTTTCTGTGCGATACGAACAGACACTTTATCGAGCGCATACTGTGCTTCGGCTATACCAACACCCAAACCCTGCACCATTTCGGGCAGGGGGGCGTTTAGTAATTCTTTACCTATGTCCATAATATGGCGGTATTAACGTTTACGAGTTGTCATCCTCGTTTGCAGCAAACTCATCGTCCATCATTCTTTGAATGCGTTCTTCAAGTACTGATGGAGGTGGAATGGGAACGAGTTTTGTACGCAGAAGACTTGACCCCTCTGCTGAGTAGCTGTACTTTTGAGAGTAAGACGCATTGACTTGCGAAGTATTTACTTTTCGAGACCCTCCGGCACTTAAACCTCTTCGGAAGCTGAACGATGCTTTTCCTTCCATAGAGGAATCTCTACTCCTATCTGAGGTTGTTCGTCCACGCTCCACTTCTTGAGTAAACTTAATACTCATTTTTACTTCAATAATGGTATCTACAAATTGATAAAACGTAGGTGTAAATCCCAATTCCATCATTGACATTCTACGTGGAATGGTAATGGTTTGCTCGGCTGCACCTTCTTTTATAACGTAGGAGTCCGATTCCCCTCCTGTATAATCGTTATTATCCAAAGCATTTTTTATAGATTGTGCAGTTTTCTCGTCGGCATTGCTATTGAGGATGGCTACAGCTTGTGCCTTGGTAATGGTTTCATTTCCAAAAAACACCCGACTGTCTTCTACTTTAACATGCTCTTCTCCATTTATTTCTGTCACAGTCGTTCTTATTCCTCCCATCATTTCGGCAACGTTGATGGAGTTTTCGTCTAATTTAATCTGTGCTTCTGCAATCGCAAAGGCCATATCGCGAATCATATCGCCCATGGGGACGTCGAGCAGCTCCTGCCCTACGCTTGTTCTTCTTCTTCTTGGTAACATGTGATTAAGGGTTTAGGGGGTTAAAAAAAATCAGTTATCGTCTTCTTCCAGCGCTCGTAAAACATTGAGAAATGTTTCGGGAGGTGGCAGCGAAATCAATCGTGCAGATATGGCCGAGGCGCCACTGGCAGACTGCTCGTATTTTCTGGCATACGACGCATTAACAGATACGGCTACTACACCGATTTCAGCAGATACTTCGCCACCAACAGACAAAGATTCGGATTCGGTCATTGAGAACTCCAATCTTGCTTCAATCGTCGCTTCGGTAAATGCGTAGAACGTAGGCACAAAGCCAAGTGCTAGTAAACTGTATGGCTTTCCTCCGAATTCCACTTTTTTATCTACCAATTGTGATATCATTTTTATGGTATTGTCGTCTAATGCAGATTGTGCCTGCGCGATAGACATGCCCAGTTTCTCTATCATCAATGGCAGAGGCGTGTTTGTAAGGGTATCTGTTATGGTATTAATGGCACTCATGATCTAAGCTTCACCGTTAAGCGTTTTGCGAATGTGTTCGGTAAATGCATCCGGAGCTGGTACAGAAGACAACCTGGCCGACATCGAGGCATTACCGGTCACCTCCATTTCAAATTGTCTCGACATACGAAAATCAACGGAGGCACCTACTGCAAAGGTCGATTCTTCTTCTGATGCGCCTGCATCGTTGCGCAATCGACTACTGCTGTTAACGGTTTCATCAACCAAAAGCGTATTTTCACTACCAGACTCAGTCCCCACCTCACTACTTGAAGATTGAATGCTGATTTCTTCCGAGGTATTGCTGTAAGATGTAAACCGCAATGTTGCCGAATGACTGAGCAATTGCACCACTTCATTGTGGACTTCTGAGGAAAACGTTTCATCAAAACCTTGAATAGTGGTTTCTTTTTGCGAAAAATCCTCAGCACTTTTTGCATTTGCTTCAAATGATTGATTTCCATATTCAAATGAAACGTTTTTATCACTTGAATTCGATTTTGGTAAAAACGCTATAATGCCATATGCACTAGAATCGTCAAAATCAGGTTCTATCGTACTGTTCTTTTTTACATTGCTGCCCTGAATATAAAAATAATCGGCTGATTGTGGCATTAGTACGTCTACACGTCGGAAATTCTCGTCGTGTTGTCCGTCCCCATTTTTTTCTCTAGCCGGTATTTCGCCCTTTGTTTTGGTTCTCACCCGAGCTGAAGGCACACCTCTAGCAACCAAGTGATCTTTCACGCGTTCAGCTCTCCTCATACCTAAGCCTCTGTTGTAGGATTCTGTTCCGGTGCTATCGGTATAACCAACTATATCCACATTTATACTCGCATCCTTGAGAAGAATCTCTGCCAAAGCATTTATTTGGTCAAAGACACCCGCATTATTGACATTATTGTCTGAAAAACCCTCATCTACTCTGTCTTTGTCGTGACCGAAAAAAACCGAGAAATCACCCACTGTGTCATTGGCTACACTTCTTTTGTATCCAATAACTTTAGCGTCACTTCCCAATGCACCTCCATTAGCCAAAGCATTTAAGCCATCAAGAGTAGCTTGATAGGATGTCTTAATTTTATAGTTTATTCCTTCGCCAATTTGGTATTCATTCTCGCTTTCTGGGTACTGGTGAACTTTGAGTAAAGCGGCCTTGGTTTGTCTATTGGGGATATATATCATCCCATATCCGTCTCTTTTTGTGACAACGACTTCAGAACTATTTGATGTATTGCGCATTTCCTCTCTATCAATCACATCAACTTCTACACGGTCTATATTCTCCGAATGTCTCATCTCATTCTTCATCATCTCCACCTTTTCGATAGACCCAGAAGACTGGTCCATTTGCAAGGTTTTATTTTGATAATCTATTCGCTCAGATGAGTTGGAATTGATAAGGAATGTTCGACTACTTTTAAACTCGGTTCTCTTCTTTTCTTGCCTACTTTCATTGAGTAATTCAAGAAAAGATTCATCATACCCACGTGTTCTGGCATATTCTATTCTGGCCTGTACACCAAAATCCATGGACGTTTTAACCGCCATTTTCAACTGGATTGACGCGCTAATATCTGCATAATCAAAGTGGTAGAACGCAGGCACAAAACCCAATTCAATCAAAGATTTACCAGCTACTTGCTTGTCGGTTAACCGCAAAATTTGTTTGATGGAATTATCGTCTAGGCGTTCTTGAGCTTCTGCAATTCCCAAAGCCAATGAAGTAAAGATATCACTGACGTCTACTTGTTGAAGAACATTAGCGCCTTCTTGCATTATTTTCGCTTGTCTCATAGTGAATAGTATTAGGCGTGTTTATTGAGTTAAAAAGGTGTGTTCTGTGAAGGTAAATCAATCGCAATCTCTGGTCTTAATTTGCTCTTTTCAATGACAAAATATCCGTTCTTATCTTGCAAATCCACAATTTGTTTTCTTGTGATGGCGTATCCCCTGTTTAGCCAGTGAAGCAAACGATCTGTAACGGGAAGCCGACCTTTACCTATTCTTTTCTGCGCAGAATCAAAATATACCCGAGCACTGTCTTTATCGCCCAAAAAAAGACACTGCACTCCGGCTCTTTCTAAAGTTGAGGCCAACAGTTTATTAGAGAAATCTGAATTGGCTTTTA
>JAIUMB010000100.1 GCA_022565745.1 Cryomorphaceae bacterium
AGCCAATAGACCTAGGCTAATTAAGCATAATAAAGACATGAGCAAAACAGAAAACATCAAAAAAGACATCCATTTCAATAAAAACGAAGATCAACTTCGCCTCATGGTTTCTGAGCTTAAACAGCGATGGAATCTGGTAGCAGAAGGTGGCGGTAAGAAGAAAATTGACAAACTTCATAGTCAGGGTAAACTTACTGCCCGCGAGCGTGTGGCTTTTCTACTCGACAAAAACCGCGACCAAATTGAAATTGGCGCCTTTGCCGGAGAAGATATGTACACCGAGCACGGCGGCTGTCCTTCGGGAGGTGTTGTAGTCGTTTTAGGGTATGTCAAAGGCCGTATGTGCTTGGTGGTGGCCAACGATGCCACGGTAAAAGCTGGCGCATGGTTTCCCATCACTGGCAAGAAAAACCTCCGCGCTCAGGAAATAGCGATGGAAAACCGCATCCCCATCATTTACCTTGTCGACAGCGCCGGTGTGTTCTTACCCATGCAAGACGAGATTTTCCCAGACAAAGAAAATTTTGGGCGCATCTTCCGCAACAACGCCTTGATGTCGTCTATGGGCATTACCCAAATTGCCGCTGTAATGGGCAGTTGTGTCGCTGGTGGGGCCTACCTACCCATCATGAGTGACGAAGCGTTAATCGTAGACAAAACAGGCTCTATTTTCTTGGCCGGATCTTATTTGGTGAAAGCCGCCATCGGTGAAGATGTAGACAACGAAACCCTTGGAGGCGCAACTACCCACTGTGAAATATCCGGAGTGACTGACTATAAGTCTCCCGATGATAAATCAGCGCTCACCACCATTCAAAACATTATAGATAAGATGGGAGATGCGCAAAAAGCCGGCTTTAACCGCATAAAACCTGCTAAACCCGCTAAGGACCCCAACGAAATTTACGGGATTTTGCACCCCGAAAACGCCAAACCATTCTCCACCCGCGCCATTATCGATCGCTTGGTGGACAACAGTGAATTTGAAGAATACAAAGAAGGTTACGGCAAAACCATCATCACCGGGTACGGGCGCATCGATGGCTGGGCCGTTGGTATTGTGGCCAACAATCGCGAGGTACAAAAAAACAAAAAAGGCGAAATGCAGTTTGGCGGTGTCATTTACTCCGACTCTGCCGATAAGGCCACCCGTTTTATTGCCAACTGCAATCAGAAAAAAATTCCCCTTGTCTTCCTGCAAGACGTCACTGGATTTATGGTCGGATCGCGCTCCGAACACGGCGGCATCATTAAAGACGGTGCTAAAATGGTCAACGCTGTGAGCAACTCTGTGGTGCCAAAATTCACCATCATCGTTGGCAACTCCTACGGCGCCGGCAATTATGCCATGTGTGGCAAGGCATACGATCCGCGCTTAATTGCCGCTTGGCCCAACGCTAAATTGGCCGTGATGGGTGGTGCGCAAGCCGCCAAGGTGTTGTTGCAAATTGAAAAGGCCTCACTCAAAGCCAAAGGAGAAACCATCACCGAAGAAAAAGAGAAGGCGCTACTGGATAAAATTCAAGGCAATTACGACCGGCAAACCTCGCCCTACTATGCCGCGGCCCGTTTATGGGTAGATGCCATCATCGACCCGCTCGATACGAGAAAATGGATCAGCATGGGGATAGAAATGGCCAACCACGCCCCCATTGAACGCGCTTACAATCCCGGTGTAATTCAGGTGTAATGTTAGATTTGCTGCGTTTTGCACTTTATGTTGTCCGACATATGTATCCGGCAAAAAAAATGCTGAAACAACGTGCAGCAATACTCGACAAAAAAGCACATAAAAGAATGTTTTCTCTGGCCCTATTCGCTGTGGCGGGTAGTTACCCCTACGTTATAGGCAGAAGCAAACGTTTGCAAAAGCGCGAGAGAGAGTCACTGATTTTACTGGGCGCTGCAACAGCGTTGTGCGACGACCTAACAGACGAACATCGGTATCCGCTTGAAGCGCTAAAAAATCTCTTTGCAAATGACGTGGTATATGACTCAGAAAATACCACGGAACGAGTATGCCGAGTACTCTACAAAGAAGCCATGGGCATACATCCCAATCCGGAATTGTTTCTGCAAAAACTCTTCACCGCTTTAGAAGCACAAGAACAGAGCAAGAACCAATTGGATAAGCCATTGGAATTTGCGCAACTTTGGCAAATCACCCAAGACAAAGGTGGCACAACCAACATGCTATTTTTACATTTTTTACACCAGCAACCCAACAAAAGCGAAGAAGCCTTTGCACATCAAGCCGGTATTGCCCTTCAACTGCTGGACGACCTGTTTGACCTCTACGAAGACTTAGAAGCTGGTATAAAAACACCCGTAACTTCTATTGACTCCTTAGATCAACTGGAAGCGCTTTATACCGAAGAAGCTCGTAAAGCCATGACCTTATTGAAGCAATTTTCTCACAGCAAACGAGCTGAAGCGGCCGTTGGGTTTATTTACGCACGCGGCACGATAGCTTTGGATCAATACCGAACCTTTTGTCGGGAAAGCAAACAATCATTTCCACCGAAACAGTACCGTAGAAAAGACCTCATCGTAGATATGGAAAAAGGTGGCAATCTGCGCACAAATGTTGTCCGACGTTTTGTATTTTCGCAGCCGAAAGACACATAAAGAATATAACCACAGACAACGATGATTTATAAAGACCAGGGAGCAAAAGACACACGTTCAGGCTTTGGAGCCGGATTGCTAGAGCTTGGAAGGACCAATCCCCGTGTGGTTGCCCTTTGTGCAGACCTCACCGGTTCACTAAAAATGGATGCCTTCCAAAAAGAATTCCCTGATCGCTTTTATCAAGTGGGTATTGCCGAGGCCAATATGATGGGTATTGCTGCCGGGTTGACCATCGGAGGCAACATTCCTTTTACCGGAACTTTTGCAAACTTTTCTACGGGAAGAGTTTATGACCAAATTCGCCAGAGCATTGCCTATTCAGGTAAAAATGTAAAAATATGTGCCTCACACGCCGGGATAACCCTAGGGGAAGACGGCGCCACGCACCAGATATTAGAAGACATTGGCTTGATGAAAATGTTGCCAGGCATGGTGGTCATCAATCCGTGTGATTACAACCAAACAAAGGCCGCTACTCTTGCCATTGCCGAGCATGAGGGCCCCGTTTACCTGCGCTTTGGTCGCCCAAAAGTGGCCAACTTCACCCCTGAAGATATACCATTTGAAATCGGTAAAGCCGTTGTGCTTAAAGAAGGTACCGATGTATCGATTTTTGCAACCGGACATCTTGTTTGGGAAAGTCTATTGGCTGCCGAAGCTTTAGAGAAAAAAGGCATCAGTGCCGAAGTGGTCAATATCCACACCATCAAACCCCTTGACGAAGAGGCTGTTTTAAAAAGCATTGCCAAAACCGGTTGTGCAGTGACGGCTGAAGAACATCAGGTATTTGGAGGATTGGGCGAGTCTATTGCCGGCGTATTGGCGAGAAAACATCCTACCCCACTAGAAATGGTGGCCGTTAATGACAGTTTTGGTGAGAGTGGCACGCCCGATGACCTTATGAAGAAATACGGTCTAAAATCCGAAAATGTGGTTGCAGCAGCAAACAAAGTTTTGACTCGTAAGTGACCCATTTAATAATTCATTTTCTATTGTGACGGGCTTCGTGCTCGTTATTTTTTTTGAACAACACGCATCTGTTGTTCTTTAACCTCATCCAGATGAAAAAAATACTTAATCTATTTGATACCTCTCAAAAGGTTGATTACAAAACTGAGGTGCTATCCGGGCTTACGGTAGCTATGGCATTGGTGCCTGAGGCGGTTGCCTTTGCCATGATTGCCGGACTATCACCTCTCACCGGACTTTACGCGGCATTTGTTATGGGTTTGGTAACCTCCATTTTTGGTGGACGCCCGGGGATGATATCCGGGGCTACAGGAGCAATAGCCGTTGTGTTGGTCGCCTTGGCCGTTTCCCACGGCCCGTAATATATTTTCGCCACTGTGATTTTAGCCGGATTACTCCAAATGGCGGCTGGTTTCCTCAAATTGGGTAAGTTCATGCGCCTGGTGCCACAACCTGTCATATTGGGATTTGTCAATGGCTTGGCCATTATCATTTTTATGTCACAAATGGTGCAGTTCAAAGATGATCAAGGAAACTGGCTTACTGATTCCACTTTGTATATACTGTTGGGCTTGGTATTGCTTACCATGCTCATCATTTGGGGATTGCCAAAAATCACGAAAATCATTCCCTCTTCCCTCGCGGCCATTTTGGTTGTCTTTGCCATTGTGTTTTTTGGTGGCATCGATACACAAACGGTTGGAGATATGGCGTCTATTAAAGGCGGATTTCCTCCATTTAACATCCCCGATATTGCTTTCACCTTTGAAACATTAGCGCTTATATTTCCATACGCCGCCATTGTAGCCGGCGTTGGCTTAATTGAAAGTCTCTTGACCCTTAATATCATCGATGAAATCACAGAAACAAGAGGCAGTGGTAACCGCGAATCTGTCGCACAAGGCTTGGCCAACATTACCTCAGGCTTCTTTTCAGGGATGGGCGGCTGTGCAATGATTGGTCAAAGTTTGATCAACATCTCCAACGGTGCCCGCGCCAGACTTTCGGGCATTGTTGCGGCCGTTATGTTGCTGGTCTTTATCATGTTTGGCGCAAACCTTATCGAACAAGTACCGATGGCGGCACTCACCGGACTAATGATTATGGTTTCCATTGGCACCTTTGAATGGGCAAGTTTACGTACGTTTAAGCGCATGCCACAGTCCGACATCATCGTTATGGTTTTGGTAACCGTGATAACCGCCGTTCTACACAACCTGGCCTTAGCGGTACTTATCGGAGTTATCATTGCCGCACTCGTATTTGCCTGGGATAATGCCAAGCGCATTCGCGCCCGTAAAATGATGGATGAAGACGGCGCCAAGCACTACCAAATTTACGGTCCGCTTTTCTTTGGATCCATTGCTGCATTTAATGAAAAGTTTGACCCTCAGAACGACCCTGAGTTGGTCATCATCGACTTTGAAGAGAGCCGCGTGGTTGACATGTCTGCCATTGAAGCCCTCAACAAAGTTACCGAACGCTATCGCAAGCAAGGTAAAACGGTTAGGTTACGCCACTTAAGTCCGGACTGCCAAAAACTGCTCCACAATGCCGATAAGATCATCGACGTCAACATTGAAAAAGATCCAAGTTATAAGGTGATGGTTGATGTGTGATTTAGATTTTTGGTTTGACGAATGGAAGTATAGGCTGGTCGGAGGACTGGTTATACGACTGGTAATGCTGCGCATGCACGGGGTGCTATGCACGCATGGGTTGCTGTCGCAAGCATGGAGCGCTGCGCGCGCAGGGGTTTACGACTGGTTGCAGTGGCTGGATAATATGGAAGGGAACATCAAATTTAAATGTAAAATGTAGGATGAAAAATGTAGGATGAAAAATGTAGGATGAAAAATGTAGGATGAAAAATTAAGAATGTAATGGTAGTATATGCTAATTCGTTTATTTATTGGTCAATAGATTAAAGCGGTCGGAGGTCTGAGGTCTGGGGTTGACGATTGGCAATACAGGCCCTTTCGTTTTCTATATAGGCGTAAGGCTTTAACAAATCAAATATTGGCGTGTATATCCATCCGCAACCAAACATCCAAACCCCCAAACCCCCAAACAGATTCAAGCCTTAGGCTTTAACAAATCAAATATTGGCGTGTACATGCAACCGCCAACCCATGCGCGCGTAGCGCCCCATGCCTGCATAGCAGCCCATGCGTACGCAGTACTCCATGCGCGTGTCAACGCGTCATGCCTAAGGCTTTAACAAATCAAATATAGGCGTGTATATCCATCCGCAAACCAAACCTCCAAACTGATACAAGCCTAAGGCTATAACAAACAAATATTGGCAATCTATATGCATTCGCAAAACCATGCGTGCGTCAACACTGCATGCGTACTATAAGCATATGGCCATTAAAAACCAATCCGCTCAAATTTACCAATCGTATCCTTACCTTCCCTGCTCAGTGGCTCCTAATCAAAATCCAACGTCAACCGAAAGCGCAGTACCCTTCCATTTCCCGCATCGGCGACGTAAACAATACGGCGATAATAGGCCACACCTGAAGGACGATTAAATTGAGTCAAGCCATTACCTGTCCCGCCAAATGAAACTTTTTGCATTTTGGTTATGCCCGAGGCTGGCGGTGGCAGCACACCCTCAAAGCCATCTCTGGTAAATTGAAACAAACTGTCTTTGTCTGCATCTACCACAAAGAGAAAGCGGCTATTGTCTCCGGCTACTGTTAAACCAACGGGGTTTGAGAATTTACCCGGCTCGTATAGAAAGCCATCAGCGCGACTGGTATCCCCCACTGGAAAAATGACTGGACGAAACTCTGCACCAAAGTCGCTTTCTATATACTCAATATACTGAACCATAAGCTCATTGGAAGGATCGACACTGCTGTAGTAAAAATGTCGCTCTTGTGAAGCTTGAATTTGTGGTGGTTGGGCAAAAGTCGCAATACCCGACGGACGACGAAAATAATCGTTAAATACCCCACTACTCGTGGTTACTGAAATGGGCGTTTCAAATTGATCGTTGTTAGAGAAAATCAAAACGGCGTCATTGGGGCCTAAAACGCCACTACCTCCAGCGCCCTGACGCGTAACGTAATAGCGGTTGTTTTGTGTAGGAATATCGCTGGCCATTATAGCAACCTTTTTAAATCGAACAGCCAAATCTGCTGTATTGAGGTTGCTTCGGGCATAAAAGGGGTGGATGATTTTATTTATGACTCGCGCATGTCTGATGCCATACTTCCCTCCTTCACCTGTCATCCTGATGCGATACAAACAAGCCAATGTAATGGGTTCACCATTGGCTGATACCGTATCAATGGTTCCACAAGCCAATAAATCAAACCGCCTGTCTTGTGTTACGCTGGTAACACCAGGCACACGAAAGCGCCCCTGCTCTCTTCCACTTTCATCCATCCCGATGATTTGCTCTGTAGCCTCATCCACCACGTAAATCAATTCGTCGAATCCGATGGTGACGTCGGAAGGATACACAAACTGATCCCATGCTGGCTGAATCGGCACATAAGCCACATCACGCAAAGTGAAATCAGGTGGATCAATAAAATCTAAGTCTGTCTTTTCCCCAAAGTATGAACTACACGCCGATAACAATACGATACCAAAAATACCTATGATGTTTTTCATTATGCTGATATTATTTGCTGTACCATTTTTCATCACACGCTAATTTTTCTTGGCTTTTCCGGTATGCATCAGCAAAAACCGCAATCCTATCAAATGCTGCATCCCTACAAAATTGGTGGGATTGGCTGCATAATCAATATACATGGTGTTTTCTCCAATGCCCGCCTTAACGCCAAACCCAAATGAAGGCCAATGCTGTCCTTCCACGCTTATGCGATACCCAGCGCGCAAGAAATAGACATCTGCGTAATCATACTCACCACCAAAGCGAATATTTTCCGCATTGTCATTTGGGTGATTGATTTGAAAAGAGGTGTGGATGCTGTGTGAGCCATTCTGATAGGGTCGTGCGGAGGCGCCCAAGCTAAACAAAATGGGCAAGGTGTTATCGTCTAATGCAATACCTGGCGTTCTGTTGAAGTCAACGGGTAATTCATCTCGGTTAGACAAGGCATTGTTGCCACTAAAATTGGCGACTACCACGGCAAATTGCAAATCTTTCCAATCCGTTTTGTACAAAAACGACATATCAACAGCTGCGGTATGTGCCGTATAATCAGCAATGTTTTCGTAAATATACTTCATACTCAAGCCCGCACTAAACTGTTCACTAAGCTTGCGTGCATAGGTCAACCCGAAGGCCATATTGATGACGCTAAATTCTCGTCCTGTTCCTTGTGGCATAAACTCCGTACGCTCTTTAATGCGTCCGCTATTTAGTCCATTGATGGAAAAACCAAACACATCGTTTCTCTCTGCATTGGGGAATGTACCCGAAACAAAACTCTGATTGACACCTGCACCTACAAACATGTTTTGCATGCTAAAGGTATTGTGGTTCAGTTGTGTCAGCGCGGCTGGATTGGTGAAAATAGAATACGCATCACCGGTGTTGGCAACACTGGCACCACCCATCGCCAAAGAGCGCGGATTGATGTCGTTTTTCAAAAAGGTCAAGGCCGACAAACCGGCACGCTCACCACCGTAATTGGGCAACACCTGCGCTTGATGGATCAAAGGCAAACAAAGTAGCGCTATGTATACAAACTTCTTCATTAAAATCTAAATGCTATTCCGTACAACACTTGTCGAGGCGCCAAATATCGGGCGGGGTTTCGCGGATCAACGCCCGTTTCTTGTGGACC
>JAIUMB010000101.1 GCA_022565745.1 Cryomorphaceae bacterium
ACAACATCAGCGCCACTTGTATGGAACGCATCCTCGATGAAGGCTTGCACAAGATGAATGACCTTCTAAGCGAAGCGCTTTCATCCTTTCCTCAAGATCATCCCGTAGGCATGGAAATAGACATGGACGTGCTTACACATTTTCCAGCCAGCGCCCTAAATAGCTCCGGATTTACCGGTAACCAACTCCGCAGTTTGGTGCGTGCTGCCTTTGACCAAATCTCTCCACAATACGTGCATTTGTGCGAAGCAGCACCAGATTTGGCCAATAGCAAAGTTGGCAAAAGTCAAGCCGCCAACTTTCTCGCCAGACTTACCGCCGACGTTATAAAAAAACTAATTTAAACGCGTTTATGAATAATAACGACCACACCGTTGAATGCGTACCAAACATAAGTGAGGGCGTTGATATAAATATATTAAATGCCATCGCAGAAGGCATTGCCTCTACCCCTGGTGTTTCTCTTCTCCACCGCGATACCAGCTCAGCAGCCAACCGCACGGTATTTACTTTTACCGGTGATTTAGACAATATTTTCGAAGCTGCTTTTAACATGTATGCCATTGCTGCAGAACACATTGATATGCAACATCACAAAGGCACCCATCCACGAATTGGCGCTGTGGATGTGTGTCCCTTCATTGCCATGGAAGGCTGTGATGAAGCGGCCTTAATCGAAGGTGTCGAAAAGTTTGGTCAACGGTTGGGAAGCGAATTGGGCATCTGTGGATTTTACTACGAAAAAAATGCCCGCAACAACCAACGCGCCAATTTGGCCAATGTGCGCCGGGGGGAATATGAAGGTCTCGAAAATAAACTAAAGAGCATAGCATGGAAACCTGATTTTGGTGGCTCAACCAAAATTAAAACCTTTGGCGCCACTGTTCTTGGGGTTCGCGATTTCTTAGTTGCTTTTAATGTCAACCTAAATACCAAAGACCGGAAAATTGCGCAAGAAATTGCCGAAATGATTCGTGAATTAGGAAAAATAATGACCCTACCTGATGGCTCCATCAGTCGTTTACCTGGTCTACTTCGTGCGGTTAAAGGCATTGGATGGTACATTGAAGAATACGACATGGCACAGGTATCGTACAACCTCACTAACATAGACAGTAATGGCCTATTTGAAGTGTTTGAAAGCACCAAAGCAGCATGTGTTCGCTTTAATACCGAAACGAATGGATCCGAACTGATCGGACTGATTCCCCTGAGAGAAATGGTGCGTACCGGTAAGCGTTATGCCAAGCGAAACTACCGCGATATTGATCCGCACGACGACGATTACTATATCGACTTGGCCATAAGAAAACTCGGCCTAGACAAGTTGCGTCCATTCAATCCGCAAGAGCGTATTTTGGAATATTGTATTGCCAATAAGTGTAAGAAGTCTGAGGTTTTGGATTGATCATTTTATATCTATGACTGTTTGGGAAAATGGAAAAATAATCAGTGAATAATTATCACGAATGGCAGTAAATGCCATTTCGTTTGTTATAATTATCACCCGCCGAATCTAAAACAAAACTTGACCATTGTATCCATTAATTTAACCATGCTTGCTCAGCATTCCATGCCCTTGCAAACCATTCAACGATTAAATGACCAAACAAATACTGTTTTCTTAAAAAACACAATTATTTGCCGTACTTTTGATTATCAATTAATAATTAGCCATTACACACAATGACACGTCCTTCATCTAACAAATATGTTTGGTTTCGCCGCTTGGTAGAAATTTTATGGTTGTTTGTTCTAGCCGTTTCCATCGTGGAAGCGTATATTCATATCAAAGAAGGGAATACTTCTCGAGGTTTAATATTTGTTGGATTTGGTGTGGTTGCCTTCTTGATGTTCAATATGAGACGCCGCCAAAGAGTAAAAATTGAGAACCGCGATAAAAAATGAGTCCTGAAACAGGATTGGTACTTCTATCTCTTTTGCTCTCGGCCTTTTTTTCCGGGATGGAGATTGCCTTTGTTTCCGCCAATCGATTTGAAATCGAACTGGAAAATAAAAAGGGAAACGTTTATTACCGACTACTTTCTTTAGCGAGTAGAAAACCGAGTTGGTTTATTGCGGCCATGCTGGTCGGCAATAACTTGGCCTTGGTTCTTTTTGGCATGTACATGCCAGAATTGCTTCAGCCCATCACTGGCTGGATTAGCGCCAATTATGCGTTGTTGTTTGTGCAAACCGTGTTGTCAACCATCGTCATCTTAATCGCCGCTGAGTTTATTCCCAAAAGCATTTTTAGCAGCAGTCCTATGCGAATGCTGCGTTTTTTTGCCATTCCTGCCGTTGTGTTTTACCTGTTATTTCTCCCATTAGTTGCATTGGTAGTAGGTCTCAGCAATGCCTTTCTGCGCATTTTTCTCGGGGAAAAAAGCAGCGATCCTACACCAGCCTTTAGCATGCTTGATCTCAACAACTTTGTAAAGGAGTACACCGACACGGGAAACTTTGAAGCCAGCGAGGAAAACGAAATCCGCATTTTTAGAAATGCTCTTGAACTCTCCTCCAACAAGGTTAGAGATTTTATGGTGCCGCGAACTGAAATCATTGCCTTGGAAATTGGCTGTACCCTCGATGAACTCAAAGATGCTTTTATCGAACATAACGTATCAAAAATCCTGATCTTTCGCGACAGTATAGACAATATCATTGGATATGTACATTCTTTTGAGTTTTTCAACAACCCCAAAAGTGTTGAAGGGCTGCTTCGCCCTACGCGATTTGTACCTGAGAGCATGAATGCCGAAACGTTACTCCGTGTTATGACACAGGAAAACCGCTCCATTGCGGTGGTTCTTGACGAGTACGGCGTTACCTCGGGCATGGTTACTCTTGAAGACGTGGTTGAAGAACTCTTTGGCGAAATAGATGACGAACACGACACGGAAGATTTAATCGAAAAACAAATTGACGAGAACAGCTTTATCTTTTCTACCCGTTTGGAAATTGATTACCTCAACGACAAGTACAATCTCAATCTCCCTTTTCACGAAACCTATTCTACTTTAGGTGGATTCATCACTCACCACTTGGAACGCATACCAAAATCTGGAGAAAAAACCAGCATCCCCCCCTTTCGCATTCAAATCATCAAAGCAAACGAGCGTTTTTTACAAGAAGTTAAGTTGAGTGTTGAGAAAGGGGTTTGAGTTGAGAATTAGGGGTTTGTTTTACCGCAAAGACGCTAAGATCGCTAAGAATTTTTTAAAATCCTGATTCCTTTGCGGTAAAATCCTGTGCAACTTGAACTTTTTCCGCCCTTTGCACCTTTGCGGTAAAAAAATGAGCTACGCGAACACCATTAATCCTTATAAATCCCCACTACCAAGTCGTCATATTTTTTCTCAATATTCTTACGCTTGAGCTTTAGTGTTGGAGTAAGCAGTTCGTCGTCGATGGTCCAAGCATCTGGAGTGAGTTCAAATTTTTTGATTTTCTCCCAGTTACCAAACCGCTCATTATACTCATCTATTTCTCGCTGGTAGCGCGCGATAACCTTTTCGTTTTTAGTAACGTTGTCGTCGTAAGGAATATCCTTGCGTTCGCACCAGCTCTTCAAAAATTCAAAATCCGGTTGAACGAGGGCGGCTGGGTGTTTCTTTCCTTCACCAATGACCATGATTTGCTCGATAAAACGACTTTCCTTAAACACATTTTCCATCAACTGCGGCGCAATGTACTTACCGCCACTGGTCTTAAACATCTCTTTCTTGCGGTCGGTGATTTTGAGATATTGTCCTTCTTGAAACTCGCCAATATCACCGGTGTGGAACCAGCCTTCTTCGTCGATGACCTCTTTGGTTAAATCGGGTTTTTTATAATACCCCATCATTACGTTTGGTCCTTTGACCAATATTTCTCCATCATCGGCAATCTTTACGCGTACGTTGTTGATGGGACGCCCAACTGTTCCAATACGCGTTCCGTCGTTGCGAGGACTATTAACAGCAACAACCGGAGATGTTTCGGTAAGCCCGTATCCTTCCTGAACATTTATACCGGCTGCGAGAAAAATACGTGCCAGTCGGGGATTCAATCCGGCAGCACCAGAAGCAATGGCTTGTGCTCGACCACCAAGGGCGTCTTGCCACTTTGAAAATATCAACTTTCGAGCGATGCCTAATTTAAAATGGTAAAAACCACTTTTTCCGTGAATATCATATTCTTCTGCTAAACCTACCGCCCAGAAAAACAATGCTTTTTTAATGCCACTTAATGCTCCACCTTTGTCCATGATTTTTGCAAAAACCTTTTCTAGAAGACGTGGCACGGCCGAGAAAATGGTGGGGCGAACCTCACGCAAATTATCACCTATGGTTTCCATGCTTTCTGCATAGTAAATGCTCACCCCATTGTTACAATACAAATAGGTCAGCATGCGCTCATAGACGTGACATAAAGGCAAAAAGCTCAACGCTACAGATTCGTCCGTGGGATCGGGTAATCGATCGGAGCAGTCTAATGCGTTACTTACAATATTGTTGTGCGACAGCATCACCCCCTTAGGGCGACCTGTGGTTCCTGAGGTATAAATCAATGTCGCTAAGTCGTGACAGTCTATGGCGTCCATGCGCTCTTTTAGCTCATCTTTACGCTGACTATTTTTGCCAAGTTCAATGACCTCCTCCCAATGAGGCACACCATCTTCTTTATCAAACATATACACCTCCTTTAACGTCGGGGTTTTTGCTTGAACACGCTTGACCTTATCGTACAACTCTTTATCCGACACAAAGGCTATTTTGACTTCAGCTTCATTGAAAATATATTCATAATCGTCTTCGCTGGCTGTTGGGTAAACCGGCACATCTACCCCACCACATTGGAGAATACCTATATCACAAATATTCCATTCATGACGGTTGTTGGTGGAAATAATGACCACCTTATCGTCGCGTTCTATTCCCTTTTCCATCAGTCCTAGGGATAAGAAATCGCTCCACTGTACATACTCTTCAGATGAAACCGTGACCCATTGACCATTTTGCTTGGTGGCTAACGACACTTTTAATGGATTGTTTTCCAACTGAAAACGGGGGAAATCAAATAATCGCGATGGGGCTTTCATATAAACGTATTTTCAAATTTTCAACTTATTTACGGGGTCACACCTTTGGTTAATCGTGTTCCACGGGTAAAGTAACGAGAAAAAAAGGAAATACGCAAGTCAGATGGCATTATGCTTACTGCCCCCTACCATCGCCACTACCGCCCTTGCACACCGCTCACCATCCATAGCAGCAGAGACAATGCCACCGGCGTACCCGGCACCTTCACCGCAAGGAAAGAGCCCCTGAACATCGGGGTGCTGTAGGTGTGCAGGATCACGCGGTATGCGCACGGGTGAAGAGGTGCGACTTTCTACACCTACTAAATTGGCCTCGTTGGTGTAATACGAGGGCATTTTTTTGGCAAAAACCAAGCAAGCCTCACGAATGCGCTGCGCGATAAATGCTGGCAAAACCTCGTGTAAATCAGTTGAGGTCAATCCGGGGATATAGGAGGTGTCGTTGAGCTCGGAACTTACGCGCTTGTCGACAAAATCAACCATGCGCTGCGCCGGGGCTTTCATGCTTTTTCCCGCAGAAGTCCACGCCTTTTGCTCCACGTCGGCTTGAAACTGCAAAGCTGCTAATGGACCGTGCTTGGTATAAGACTTCCAGTCCTCCGGCTCAACGGAAACCACAAAGCCGGAATTGGCAAACTTGCCATCGCGGCGGGATGGCGACATACCATTGACCACTATTTCTCCCGGAGCGGTGGCTGCTGGTACGATAAACCCACCCGGACACATACAAAAACTAAATACCCCTTTGCCTTTGACCTGAGTTGCCAAGGCATAGGATGCCGCGGGTAGTTGAGGATGACCATAGTCGCATCCGTACTGCACCTTATTGATGATTTCTTGTGGATGCTCAATGCGAACGCCCAGCGCAAAAGGCTTTTCCTCAATGGCAATACCGCTTTTGTAAAGCATTTGAAAGACATCGCGTGCAGAGTGTCCGGTTGCCAGAATGACAGCACTGCTCTTGTAAAACGTACCGTCTTGGGTGCGCAAACCACGATACGTATTACCTTGAACTTCTAGCGAATCTACTCGGGTATCAAAGTGAATTTCGCCCCCGCATTGCAAGATGGTTTCGCGGATGTTCTGCACCACCTTAGGCAGTTTATTGGTGCCAATGTGCGGATGTGCATCCACGCGAATATCGCTTGGTGCGCCGTGATGCACCAAATTATCGAGTATACGGGCGATGTTGCCACGCTTGTGTGATCGGGTGTACAACTTGCCGTCGCTGTATGTACCGGCACCACCTTCGCCAAAACAGTAATTTGATTCCGGGTTCACCACGTGATCGCGGTTGATGGCTTTGAGATCGCGCCGGCGCTGACGCACATCACTGCCACGCTCAAAAACGACGGGCTTATATCCATGTAAAATCAGCTCCATGGCGGCAAACATACCCGCCGGACCAAAGCCGATGATGTGGACTTCCGGGGCATTTTCTACCGAAGGGAAATCAAAAGGGTGTACGGGAAAAATGTCTTCATCTTTGGCACTCAAACGCACACGCAAGCGGTAGAGCACTTTCTTCCCTCTCGCATCGATGGAGCGCTTGATAACGGCGTGCTGTCGAACGTCGTCATCACGGAAGCCCGCTTTGCTGCACGCCGCCGCACAGACCAATTGATCCTCAAAAGCCTCTTCCGGGCGCAGGGCGATATCGACGTCGGTGTGCATCATTCGAATGTTATACAAAAGAGCATCCCACGAGTAAGCAATTGATTGATGCCAGCAGGATAAACGCCATCATCACGAACAATGACGTCGGCAAAGCCAAAGAATCCCTTGATTTGAGGCGACATCTTAAAATACTCAAAGAAGATATCGAACCCTACACCAAACTCATACGAAAAGTCGTTAACTTTGATTTTCAATAGTTCCGGGTCAAACACTTTTTCATTAGATGCCAAGTCTATGTTGTAACGCAATCCCGCGAGCAAATACATTTGGTAGTTGTCGATGCGCTTGCTCTTCAACTTCAACTCCAAGGGCAATTCGATAAAAGACGATTCCACGTCGCGAATGAGATAATCTCTGCGATTGAGGGTACGTGAATAAACATCAAAGGTAACGCGACGAACCGTCGTTGAAAAGGTTGGGTTTAATCGAATGGCCAAATACTTAGCGAGTTTCAACTCCGATATGATACCTACATGATAGCCTGGTACGGTTTGGGTAACCCCGGAAAAATAATTATCCACATCGTTGAGATTGGGCTCATGTCGTATTTGAAAATCGGTATAATTCAGCCCCAGATAAAAACCGAAGTGATACGGTTTATTGTTGTAGTTGGGCATGTTTTTCTGCGCACTGATTTGTCCGCTCACCTGGGTGGCAGATACAAATAATACCAGAAGCAGTCCAAATGCCGTGCGCATGGGATGTTTTGTGTAGATAACGTGTTGACGGATTGATTTATTTTACACCACGATAAATAGAAGCCACACCTAGCGTGAGTTTGCGAATAGACGTATCGCTGTATCCGCAAGACTCCAGTACATCAGTGAATGCTTTACCGTAGGGAAAGGCTTCAACCGAAGCCGGCAGGTAGGTATAAGCGGAACTGTCTTTGGACAGCATGCGTCCAATACCCGGAAGAATATATTTGAAATAAAACTTATAAATCTGCGCAAAGGGGAACATCTCCGGTTGGGAAAACTCCAACACCAATAGTTGTCCACCAGGCTTGAGTACTCGATTCATTTCCTTCAAGCCTTTTTCCAGGTTTTCAAAATTTCGCACGCCAAAGGCCACGGTCACCAAGTCAAATGAATGGTCTTCAAAAGGCAAATCTTCGCTGTCGCCATAGGTCAGCTCAATGCGTTTGTCCAGCATTTTGCGTTTCACCTTTTGCCGACCGATGTCGAGCATACCGTTGGAAATGTCCACGCCGGTAATTTTTTTCGGTTGGAGTTTGGCGAGTGCAATGGCCAAATCGCCGGTACCTGTCGCTACATCGAGAATATAATCCGATGGCTGTTGACGGGCCAATTTCAACAAACGCTTGCGCCAGCCTTTATCGATACCGAGCGACAAAATGTGATTTAGACGATCATAACTATGGGCAATGTTGTCAAACATTTGCGCCACCTGCTCTTTTTTACTGCCGTCGCCTTCGGCATATGGACGGACCTCATTTGATTTACTCATGCGGCAAAATTAGTGTACGGTAGATTACTGGGTTATCCCACTGTAACATGTGCGGAGGGATATTTGTAATTTTTGTATTTATTTGGTTTCAA
>JAIUMB010000102.1 GCA_022565745.1 Cryomorphaceae bacterium
ATCGCGTTTATCACGCCGCCAAGCACCACCCAGATATTCTCATCATGGGCGACATTGCATCCGATGCCATGGACTGGGTGGTTCAGCACCATATCGGCTTCTTCTGTTTTTCTATCGATCGTCTTCAAGACGCGCTTAACGCCGCAAAAAATACCGGCATTCCTGCACGGGTGCACTTAGAAGTTGAAACTGGACTGAACCGCACAGGACTCAACGAAAGCGAATTAAAAAAAGCATTAAACCTTATTATCAAAAACCCCGACCATCTCAAGTTGGAAGGCTTGTGCTCGCATTTGGCTGGAGCGGAAAGCATCGCCAATTACCTACGCATAAAAAAGCAGCGCAGCATGTTTAAGCGCATGGACGAGATTGTTCGCGCTGCCGGGTTCGACAATTACTGTCGTCACCTAGCGTGTTCTGCAGCATTGGTAAGATATGCGGATACGCGAATGGACATGGTTCGTGTGGGTATCATGCAATATGGCTTCTGGCCCAGTCCGGAGATCTTTATCGAATACTGCGGTGGACGCGCCCTGCGCACCAGTCCACTTAAACGGGTCATTTCTTGGAAAACCCGTGTGATGAGTGTGAAAAAAGTAAAAACCGGAGAATACATTGGCTACGGCACCAGTTATATTGCCCATCAAGACATGAGCATTGCCGTGTTGCCCGTGGGGTATTCCCACGGATTTTTTCGGAGTTTGAGCAACAAAGGTCGCGTGCTCGTCAATGGAGAACGTGTGCCCGTTGTGGGTATTGTCAACATGAACGGCACCACTGTTGATATTTCTGGGGTCAATGATGTCAAACTCGGTGATGAAGTGGTGATCATCGGCATTCAAGGCGATTTAGAAATTACCGTCGCCTCCTTTGGTGAATACTCCAACCAACTCAATTACGAATTACTCACCCGTTTACCCGAACACATACCGCGTCATGTGGTAGAATAAAAAATACTATGGCCTATTTAAACATTTACAAAGATAAACTTTACCACAACTTCAAGTTTCTAGACCAGTTGTTCACTTCAAAAAACATTGAATGGGCAGCAGTATCAAAACTGTTGTGTGGAAACAAAACGCTGCTAAAACTTCTTTTGGATCTTGGCATTAAGGAGATTTGCGATGCCCGAATTAGCAACTTAGAAAAAATCAAAAAAACCAATCCTGATGTCAACACCGTTTACATCAAGCCTCCAGCTAAGCGCAGCATTGCAAGGGTGGTGAAATTTGCTGATGTGAGCTTCAACACCGAGTTTGACACCATCAAATTGTTATCTGACGAGGCCGTACGACAAAAGGTAACCCATCGCGTCATCATCATGATTGAGCTTGGAGATCTACGTGAAGGGGTCCTGGGCGATCAATTGCTGAGTTTTTATGAACGCGTATTCGAATTATCCAACATAGAAGTTGTCGGTATAGGCTCAAATCTCAACTGCATGTACGGAGTAATGCCCAATGAAGACAAGTTGATACAGTTGAGCTTGTATAAGCAGCTCATTGAAGCGAAGTTCAATACCAAAATACCTTGGGTAACTGGCGGCACCAGTGTGGTTATCCCTCTCTTACTCAAACGAAGATTACCAGCCGGCATCAATCACTTTCGCGTAGGTGAAACGCTGTTTTTTGGCAATAACCTATTTACCGGAAAAACCATCAAAGGGATGAAAGCAGACGTGTTTGAACTGGTCACGGAGATCATAGAAATACGAGAAAAACCAAAGGTACCATATGGCGAACTGGAAGAAAATCCATCCGGAGAAGTGTTTGAAATCAACGAAGATGATTATGGGAAAAAATCTTATCGTGCAATAATTGATATCGGTTTGCTCGACATTTCTCCAGATTACCTCATCCCCAAGGATAAAAAAATCAGCATTGCTGGCGCATCCAGTGATATGATTATCATTGACTTAGGAAACACCAATCGAAACTATAAAGTTGGCGACTTATTAACGTTTAAAGTCAAATACATGGGTGCTTTGAGCTTATTAAACTCCGAGTACATAGGTAAAAAAATCACATAAATGACACCAACCCGGTGGTAATGTCATACATAGCCGCAACCATCATAATTTCACCGGCGGCTTCTTTTTCTCTTAGGATATCGCTGCGTTTGCGGATTTCTTCAATGCTGTTCTGCACGTGAACCGTTGCCACCTTATCGACATCGGTGTTGCTGCTACTTCCACAGCCACAACTTTTGATGGCTGGATTGATTTTTTCCAGCAGCTCAGTGATGTGTCCATCTTTCACCCCTTTACACGCACTGGTAACGGCACCACAACTGGTATGTCCAAGCACCACCACCAATTTTGATCCAGCGTATTTTACGGCATACTCCATGCTGGCCAAAACGTCGTTATTGACCACGTTACCGGCCACACGTGTATTGAAAAAATCGCCAATACTTTGGTCGAAAATAATGCTCGGTGATGTGCGGGAATCAATGCAACTCAACACCACGGCAAACGGCCACTGACCAGAGGCCAGCGATGCCACTTCATCGCGATAATTGTGTTGTTCACGGTAGTTTTTTGCAAATCTATCATTGCCCTCTTTTAATCGGATTAATGCCTCTTGCGGGGTCATTTTGGCTTGTATATCGGCGGTAATCATCTTGCTTTATTGAGTTTAAGGCAAAGAAACAACCGTTTATCCGTATCTTTTGGTGACATGGGTTGCAGAAAGGCCTTAAGAATTGAGCAAACGCGAAGCCTGTTTAACCATTGGAAAAGCAAAAGCGGCCCCTACACCCCTTCCATCGTGAAGGACTTGATCGATGACAAATGGCAATTGAGCGCGGTCAAAAGCTGGTTCGTTGTAATGCGCCGCCACACACACGTAGTGCTTAACCTCAGGATGCATGAGATGAGCGGCGGTATAGGCAGCTATAGCAGGCGTACCGTCTAATAAAACAAACATCTGTCGCTGGGCAGCTTGTAAAATGGCACCGGTAAGCATCGCCGTCTCAAAGCCCCCATAGAGGGTCAAATTGGTTATCACATCGTGAGAAAGCGGATGACGATTAATGGCACGCTGCATCTGCTTATTGATGACCAGTCGTTTTTCTGCCGTTGGAACATAGCGGATAAGAGGCTGATTATTGAGTACTGCCACCAACATACGAGCAGCTTGTAGTGATCCAGAGCCTGTACCAGCCAATGCAACAGCATTGCTTCCCGCATAATAGCGTTGTTCAATGAATGAAGCACCGGCAGCAATGGCCGCATGACACTCTGAGGTGGTCATCGCCGCTTCGTGTATGACATTCTTGGTGCCTGGCTGTATTTTTCTCGGTAAAAACTGCGTACCTCGATATATCCAATAATCCACCATATTGTCCATTGGCGCTCGCAATCCCGCATCAACAATTCTCAATGCCAATCCGGCATCCTTAGCTGATCGACTGATTAATGACGTCGCACTTAACATGGCGCCAATGTCCACTTCTTCACTTTCAACAAAGCCGTGATCAGCAGTAAAAACCAACAAAGCCGGCTCTTGAAGCTCCGGCTTTGTGGTTTGTAAAACAGTCGACAACTGAACCGCCAAATCGCACAAGCGACCCGTCCAAGTATATGGCGCTAAGCTGTCTTCCACAGCGGCTCTGTACTTTTGGGACGGTATATTTATGTTAAAGGAAAGCAGAATTATTCAATTAAAAGTTAAGCATTAAGAATTATTCCGCATTAAATTCACCGTCATTCAAACACCGTTGTCTGTGTAAAAGGCTTGCTGCTAACGGTCGGTTTTATTCGAACGCTAACGCAGCTATCGGACTTTCTAGATCAGCCACTATTTGAAGGTGAAACCACCCGGAATAATCCCTGCTGCAAAGGTATGAGATAATTGGCCGTTATCCGAATACACCTTCACTTCTCCGTTTGAGGCAAAGTCTTTTGCGTCTGAAGCAAAGACATTACCGGATGAGGGGTCCACGCCAAGACCGTAAAAACCTCCGTCAACCCAGGGAGAGGATGGCAACTCAGAGGCCGAAATAGACATGGAGAAAATGCCGCCATCAGAGAGCCAGTAGAGGGTATTTCCACTTGGACAAATGGCCAAACGTGAGGGTGAAGGATTAGGGTCGGCAAAGGTAAAACGCGCTTGCTCGTCACCTTCACGATTGAACTTAATGAGTACCCCTGCTTGGTTATTGGCCGGATCATTCCAATCCTTGGTTCCTCCACATAGCACCCATATATGACCTCCAGCATCACGCACAAGAGAATTTGGTCGCCCAGAAGCAACCACATCACCTATGGCGGTACGTGAAGCAGCGTTGACACGGGTCACGGTGCTGTCGGTACCAAAGCCTCCACTGTTGATGACCCACAACATACTATTGGATGGGTCCAACAACATGCGGTCGGGCCCTCTGTTACAAGCCACACTCCCTAACGAAGACCAATCAGTCTCATCATAAAAATGAACGGCATCCGAACTCCAATCGGTAATAGCCACTACACCAGGCCCTGTTTGCAAGGTATATCTCGGTGATTCTAGATCTTCAATGGTTTTTACCAATTCAAAATTTTCGTTGGTAATACGCACCAAACCGGAGTTATTGGCCACCAACAAAAAATGATCAGGCGTTACACCGATGCTTTGCAGGATATTACCCACTTGCGTTTGATTGACCGATTGAAATAAATCTTGTGTGGCTGTTTGCGTTTCAGGATCGAAGTGCGTCACCGTGCCAAAGGATTGGTCAAATGGACCTTCATTGGCAACAAAAACGCCAGTGATGCCCTCTGCACCACCATTGCCATTGCCGTTGTCATCGTCGCTGGAACAGCCAACAGATAATAAAACTGCTGCTGCTACGGGTAAAAATACATGTTTGATTTTCATGATTCAAAAAATTAAAAATTAAAACAAAAAATGAACAGCCATCAGCCAGTTGGTTCCAGGCATGGGCCGACCAAGCTGAAGTTCGTACTGAGCATTGCCCAGATTTTCAACAAAAAATTGTGTGCGCATACTGCGTTTTCCAAATTGCCAAGTCCTTTGTAGTCCACTTGAGAACAACCATATATCTGGTATTCTGGACGACAATCGGTGGTCGGGCGCATCAAACATTTCGGAGGTGTAACGCAAGCGGAGGGAAAGTTCCCAATCTTTGTATCGATAAAAGACCGTATTGGCTGTTCGCATTACTGGTTGGTAAATCAATTGAAGCGATGCGTAAGGATCGCTTTCTAATATACTGTAGGCTCTACCTACACTACCTCTTAAATTAAATCCTAGGTCATGGCTTTCGCTCAGTTTCCACTCGGCATCCCAAAGCAATTCAACGCCGTATGCCCGAACCTCGCGGATGTTTTGTGCCGACCAAAGGCCACCTAAACCGGGACGCCACTGAATGTAGTTGGACGTTTCACTGCCGTATAAAGTCACCCCAAAATGATGGTTTTGCACCGGCTTAAAGCGCCACCCCACCTCGGCCAACAGATTGTCTTCGGGCAGTAAATTGGGATTGCCCACCGGTTGCCAAAATAGCTGATTGAGCGTGGGTACGCGGTAATTCCGCGACAAGCGTGTCCAAAGCACATGTTCGTCGTTGACACTAAACTCATTGAGCCAAGCAAAAGACAAAGGCGGATCAAAGCCAGTTACCCATTCTTGTCGCATACTCAACTGGGAAGTAAACCGATTGCTGAATTGGTATTTCCCCTGGGCAAATAGGGCGTAAAACTGCTGTAAGTTGCCTTCGCTTAGGTTGGGACCAGGACCAAAACTGTGCGTGTATTGCTGTCCAACCTTGTAGTCAAACCTTCCTTTCTTGCCGTAGTGATGGTGCTCGACAAAATGTGTTCTCGCTGGATTAAAACTTTCTATTTCTGGATTTTGCCTACCCGCCAATGTACGTGTAAAGTACTGATCGGCGTGCAAATAACCGTACTGAACCAGCATCCCATTGTTGTTGGAAAAACGGTGATTGAACGACAGACTAGCAACGGCATTGTTGTCTTCTAGATCTGATTTGGTATTGGGGTTAGAGGTGGTGGTAGGTGGAATATTCGTTGTTTTTTGCGACAACCACAAGGCCGCTTCGACAAAAGTGTTCGACGACATATCAAACCGGACATCTTGCATGAGGTGCGCTTGTGAATAATCGGCATTGGGCAGCGGCCGAGGCTCGCCAAAAAGAGGTTGATAGGTGTAGTCGTTGTTGCTCTGCATCCACAATAGGCGCGTGGAACTTCTCCATTTGCCTTTGTTAAAAGAAGCGCCAGCCATTTGTTGAAAGAAACCAAAGCTCCCCACGGAGGACTGCCATTCTGCAGAAAATCCTTGTTCTATGGGTGCATTATTGAGAATCACGCTTCCACCAAGAGCGCCATTGCCCATCTGCGCACTACTTCCCGTATTCATGATGGATACCTGTCCGAAAAGCGATGCCGGCACCGTTGACAAATCCACCAGCCCCAAAGCCGGATGATTGAGCGGGATGCCTTTCCAGTATATACGAACCTGTTCGGCGTTATTCCCACGATGCGCCAACGTCGACACCATGCCTGGGCCATAAGACAACACCTGCCAATGGCTGTTCCACTGCAGTACGTCAGAGAGAAACAACGCTGGAGTACGCGCCCGTCGGTTATCATCGATATGTTCCACCAGTTCGAGCTCACCCAGCAATCGCGTACGATCAGCCCATACCATTGCTTCCGGCAAGGTGTCCGTAAGAGCCATATCTTGCGCCTGCAAGAGCGAAACAATAAGCCATGTACACAATACCAAAAAGCGTACACGGACGAGGGGGTAATTCGTCATATCGACCTGATCCTTTATTCCCGAAGGACGGTTTATGTTAGTAATATACACATCAGGCAGGTCTTCTGACTCCCTCTACAACCGCGCCTTCCCGGTTTTAACCAGTGGCGAAGAATGCGATTGCTCGAAAAGAGGTTACAGCTGCGGGTACAGTTCCTGACTTTCACAGGATTCCCTATTAATGCTCGCGCAGCCTGATGTGGGGCAAAGGTAATGGAAAAAGTTAAGTAGACGCAAAAAAGAAAGCCACGAACTACTTCACCACACGCAATCTCTCCTCCCTACCATCGGCATAGCGAATAGTGATCACATAAACACCGGAGGGATTGAGGCTGGATGTTATGATATGTTCTTGGATGTTGTCAAATGTTTGCTGGTAAACCACAGCACCTGACATTGCGGTTAACTGCAGCGACACAAATGGCTTGTCCGTACGTATGTGTAAAACATCATCATGTGGATTGGGGAAAACCTTGGCCGCTTTAGCATCCTCTATCCTGAAGGCTTGGTTGGACAAGGTCGCATTGCGAAGCCAGTAAATGATGGTATCGCCCAGTGATTGTGGCACACGAGGATGGTTGGGTGGTGTAAGGAAGTGATTGAGCTCAGGTATGAGATAAAAATCGTGACTACCACTCGTTTCCTGTTGAAAGCGCTGAAGTTCCGATGGTGGAACATTAAAATCCAACGCAAATCCAAGAAACAAAGCCGGTATCTGTGCTTGGTCATACAGAATAGCAACAGAATCGGCGGCATTGATGTATGTATTCCACTCCTGTGGGGGCAGTCCGGCAAATGGTGGTAATCCGGTATAATTTTGCTGGCGAACCTGAGTGAAATAATCGATCACCTGCTGTCCTTGTGCTGCAGCCGCTGCAGAATCACCTCCGCAAGAGTCTGCAATACCAATCAACTGGCGTTTCAGAATTGAATCTAACGGTGTACGAGTACCAGCCACTGATATTAAGGCCTGTATGTCGTTGCGCATATTGGCCATCACAGAAATGATCATTGCTCCTTCACTGTGTCCGGCCAATATCAAGCGATTGGTATCAATGTCTGGACGGGTTTTTAGATAATCCAGAGCTGATAATCCGGGTAAAAAGACATTTTCAAAGGTGAAAGGACCACCGTAATTAGGGCATGAGATGGTGATGTCGTCATAACGCAATACAGCATACCCTGAATCGCTCAATAGTTTACCAAGATCGCGAAGTGGATAGAGCGTATCTCCCACTAAACCGGGATACAAACAATTGATGTTTGGACTGGGCGCCAACCAAATCTGAGTGTTACGATCATTTTGTCCAGACCCAGAAACCAACACAATAGCTGGGTGTGGGCCATTGCCAGCTGGCATATCGATAACACCTTGAATGTTACAACCACCATGACTAAAAGTGATGTTGATGGGTTGAGCAGAAAGCGCTAAACCAAGAACCAACGCAAAGAGTGTCATTAATTGTTTCATGATTTTTGAATGTAAGGATTAGTAAAATTGAAAACTGATG
>JAIUMB010000103.1 GCA_022565745.1 Cryomorphaceae bacterium
AACCGTCTATAATCATTACCACCCCTACGGGGTTGGGTAGGAGTTTGAAGGACAATTTCCCAATTTTCGTATAAATCGCAGTAAGATGACCAAGCGCATTTTCTAACCTACAAAGATTTACATACCTTCGCATCAAATCAAACCAATCTGCGCATGAAACCGGAATCCCTTATGATGACCCACGGGTACAACCCCGAATGGAGTGAGGGTGCCATCAAAGCACCTATTTTTCAAACCTCTACGTTTGTGTTTAAAACCGCCGAGGAAGGCAAACGCTTTTTTGCCATGGCCTACGGCAAATTGGAGAAGCCGCTCGACGAACCCATGGGGCTCATTTATAGCCGCATCAACAACCCCAACATGCAGATTTTGGAGGAGCGCATGGCCCTTTACGAAGGAAGCGACGACGCTGCCATCTTTGAAAGTGGGATGAGTGGGATTTCTACGGTGATGCTCTCATTTCTCCGTCCCGGCGACGTCATGGTGTTTAGCAACCCTACTTACGGTGGCACGCACCACTTCATTCAGCACGTTCTCACCGACTTCGGCATCAAGGTTTATCCGTTCAATTCATCCGATAGTCCGGAAAGCATTAAGCAAACACTAAGCGACGACGGCGTTCTTGACCGCCTAAGGCTCATCTATCTGGAAACTCCCGCCAATCCCACCAACGAGCTCATCGACATTGAAGCATGGGCCGCCTTTCGAGACGAATTACGCACCAATAATCAAGACGTTCGCTTGGCCGTAGACAACACATATCTGGGTCCCATTTGGCAAAAGCCGGTAGAACTCGGTGCCGACATTATTTGTTACTCGGCCACTAAATTCCTAAACGGCCATTCCGACCTCATCGCCGGCGTGGTTTGTGGCGATAAAGACTCTATGATTGCCGTAAAAACCATGCGCACATTCATCGGCAACATGGCCGGTCCTCATACCAGCTGGTTGCTTACGCGCTCCATTGAGACCCTTAAACTCCGCATGGATCGCCAGGGGAGCAACGCCAAAAAAGTGACGGAATGGCTTCTCAAACATCCAAAGGTAAGCCGTGTGTATTACCCCGGACTGGCCTCACAAGGGGACGAGCAAGTACGCATTTTTAAAAAGCAGTGTTTACATCCCGGCGCCATGATCAGTTTTGACGTTATCGGGGGCGAAAGCGAGGCGTTTAGAATTTTGAACAGTTTGAAACTCATCAAACTGGCCGTGAGTTTGGGCAGCAACGAAAGTTTGGCGCAACACCCATATTCAATGACCCATGCCGATGTACCGGACGATGTCAAAGATGCCTTAAATCTCACCGAATCTATGATAAGATTGAGCGTTGGTATTGAAGATCCAGACGATCTTATTGCCGACTTGGCTCAAGCGATGGGGCAATAGTCATTTTTGTACATAGAACCATTGGCACATCGATAAGGTTGTAATATCATGAACAAACAAACCATACTCCTTACCGGTGCTACTGGATATATTGGAAAGCGCTTATTGCCCTTACTTTTGAAAGACGGTCACCGTGTCATTTGTGCTGTACGAGATGCTCGACGCTTTTCGTACGACAACACTTACGGAACACCGGAAGTGATTGAAATTGACTTTCTCAAACCATTACCGAAGAACTTACCTCCGTCCGTTTCTGAGATAGACACCGCATTTTTTCTCATACATTCTATGAGCAGTGACTCCGGTGATTTTAAATCTCAAGAGCAAACCACGGCTCTCACGTTTGTAGAATTACTCTCCCATACCAAAGCCAAGCAAATCATTTACCTTGGAGGCATTGTCAACGCCACTTCTCTTTCGGCGCATTTAGAAAGTCGCAAGCAAGTGGGAGAGATATTGCAAGCCTCAGCAATTCCGACAACCATTTTAAGGGCCGGTATCATCGTTGGTTCTGGTAGTGCCAGTTTTGAAATCATGCGTGACTTGGTAGAAAAACTCCCGGTAATGGTTGCCCCCAAATGGCTCAACACCCGTTCTCAACCCATAGGCATACGCGATGTTTTGCAGTTTCTTACAGGTGTCATTGGCCGCAACGATTGCCTTAATCAAACTTTTGATATTGCCAGTGAAACGCCCCTTTCTTACCGAGAGATGCTGCTGCAATTTGCCGAAGTCCGCGGATTAAAACGTTACATTCTCACTGTACCAGTGATGACTCCTCGTCTTTCATCATACTGGCTATACTTTGTTACCTCAACGTCTTATCCGTTGGCGGTAAATTTGGTCAACAGTATGAACGTAGATGTGACCACCAACGACCACCGACTATCAAAGCTGCTTAACATTCGCCCAGCTCCTTACAAAATATCGGTTGAACGCGCCTTTTCTAGAATCAATCAACAAAGTGTGCTTTCCAGTTGGAAGGATGCATTGGTTTCTAGCGAAATGGATACAAATTTCATCAACCGCGTTGAAGTCCCTGAGCTTGGTTGTTTTCGCGATCAGCAACAAGTTGTATTTCCAAAGAGCAAACGAAAAGACGTTATCGAAAACATTTGGAGGTTGGGGGGCGACAACGGTTATTACTACGGAAATGTACTTTGGCGCATTCGTGGATACCTCGACAAATTAGTAGGTGGCGTAGGGCTACGCAGAGGGCGAACGCACCCGAGTCAAATTAATCCTGGAGATGCTTTGGACTTCTGGCGGGTACTTGTTGCCGATAAAGAACAGGGCAGACTGCTTTTATACGCCGAAATGAAGCTACCTGGTGAAGCGTGGTTAGAGTTCTGCATAATCGAGTCTGATGACAAATGTACACTTGTACAAACCGCAACTTTTCGTCCTTTAGGGGTTGGTGGTCGACTGTATTGGTACGCCGTATCCTTTCTTCACCTTTTCGTCTTTTCAGGAATGGCACGCGGAATCGTCAAGGGGAAAACTTAACACACACCTACACAAAGACGCATGCTAATCCTTAATTTTGCAACATGGAAGAAGGTAAGCGAATCAACAAATATTTAAGTGAAATTGGTTATTGCTCTCGTCGCGCAGCCGACAAGCTCATTGAAGCCGGCAGGGTAACCATCAACGGTGAAGTGCCACCGGTGGGCACCAAAATCTTACCCAACGACATAGTGAAGGTAGATGGCAAACCTGTGAGTGAGCCCAAAGATGAACACGTATACATCGCCTTGAACAAGCCGGTGGGGATAGTGTGTACCACCGACCAAAAGCGGGAGAAAAACAACATCGTCGACTTCATCAATCACCCCAAGCGGATTTTTCCCATTGGCCGATTGGACAAACCCAGCGAAGGGCTCATTTTGCTTACCAGCGACGGTGATATCGTGAACAAGATTTTACGTGCCAGAAACAATCACGAAAAAGAATATATCGTCGAAGTCAACAAGCCCATCGATGCACAATTTATAAAGCGTATGAGCAACGGCATACCCATTTTAGGCACCATTACACGAAAATGCGTAGTGGAACAACTCGGTCCTAAGCGTTTTCGCATCATCCTCACCCAGGGATTAAATCGTCAGATCCGGCGTATGAGTGAATACTTGGGGTACAAGGTAACACGTTTAAAACGCATTCGCATCATGAACATCACATTGGATTTACCTGTGGGAAAATGGAGAGATTTAACCCGTGAGGAGTTAAAAGCACTCAATCAATTAACCAACACGTCTAAAAAGACAACTGATCACCAATAGATTTTTGATCATCACCAATAGATATCTTATCAGCAACATTAGACACAAAGTGCATTTACTTATAAAGTGCTTACATTGTTGATTATGTAAACCACTCATGCATATCCATCCTTTATTTACATAAGTCAGATCGTAAAAAACAGCTTTTTGGGAACTCACACGTGAAAATGAAATTTTTTTCTTTTTTTAATACATTTAATTGTCTGAATTTTAGGAAAAATAAATATTTTTCTAAATCAAGGCAGCAAAAAAATCACCGAATTAAAAAAACAAAGAAAGGGTATTCAAAGTAATCTAAAAAAACACAACCCACGTCAACATACTCTTTATCAGCAAAAAAGTAAAAAAAATATTTAATTAATCTTATTTAAAACTTATGCATTAGGTATATAAATTTTTTCTTACAAAGTTAAAATTACTGTTTTTCAGCGGATTAACCGCTTGGTTTATAATTTTATTTATACTTTAGCAGCGGCTTAACCGCCGTCTACTAACTACTTAAATCTACTACAATGTCTACAAATAATGTAAAAGACATCATTGACTGTTGCCAGCAATCCATTGACACAATTAACTGGCAACCTGTGTTTTTTGACCCTAAGTCAAGCCAAGATGTCACTGCACTTAAACAGGTTATAGACAACAACCCTCATATTCAAGTGCACGATGAAATCTGCAATCAGCTTGGTGAATTGGTTAAAACGCTTCATCCTACCATTAAACTTAAAGGAGCAGACCTTCAAAACGCAATAAAAAAACATGTAGGCGACACCCCCTTACACGAATATGGAATGTGGGTGTATTATCCGTGGTCACAACGATTGGTGCATATCTTAGGAAAGGATGAGTATATAAGAGCACGGACGAGCAGAAACATGTACAAGATTACACCCGAAGAGCAAGATAAACTAGCCACACAAAAAATTGGCGTGGTAGGCCTTAGCGTTGGTCAATCCGTATCGTTAACCTTGGCGATGGAGCGGATTTGCGGAGAAATACGTCTAACCGATTTCGACATACTTGAACTCAGTAATTTAAACCGAATTCGAACAGGAATCCATACGCTTGGACTTAAAAAAGTATATGCCGTTGCTCGAGAGATTGCAGAAATAGATCCTTACATTAAGGTCGTCTGCTATCCAAATGGATTGAACGATGACAACATGGACTCATTTTTCTGTGAAGGCGGTAAGCTTGATTTACTCATAGAAGAGTCTGATGGACTAGACATCAAAATACTCAGCAGACACAAAGCGCGTTCATTAGGTGTTCCCGTTCTTATGGAAGCCAGTGATCGGTGTATGGTGGATGTCGAGCGATTTGACCTTGAACCTAAGCGCCCCATTTTACACGGACTGATTGACCACCTTGAGCCTGAAAAACTCAAATCTCTCAAAACCAACGAGGAGAAAATCCCTTATATGCTGGACATCCTTGGAATTGAAACCTGTTCCAACAGGCTGAAAGCTTCTATGTTAGAAATTGAGCAAACGATAACAACTTGGCCACAATTGGCTTCTGCGGTCATTATGGGCGGTGGCATTACGGCAGATGTTGCGCGCCGTATTCTATTAGGACAATTCAACGAATCTGGACGATATCACGTTGATATAGAAGAATTGATTGGCAACCGTGAGACCGAACAACCCACAAATCCTAAACCCTTACGGGAGAATCATCATGAGGATTTCGCGAAAAACGGCATGGACGCCATAAAACATACTTACCAACCAAAAACGGATGGAATTCCTGAAGAACACCTTAAACGCATTGTAGAGGCGGCTTGCTTGGCTCCCTCAGGCGGCAATGCGCAACCTTGGAACTGGTATGCCAAAGGAGACCGATTGTTTCTCATTAATCCGTTTCACACAGATCACAATATCTTAGGCTATGGCAATCGGGCAAACTTTGTTGCTCAAGGCGCTGCCATTGAAAACCTTAAATGGAAAGCCGCTGAACTTGGCTATGACGTAGAGGTTGACTTTAAGCCTAGTTACATTGGCAATCCAAATGTTATCGCTGGTATCCAATTTATATCAAATCAATCTGCAACTAAAAACGCGGAACTTTCAGCGGCTATTGGTCTGCGATTAACCAATCGTGCAAACGAACAACGTATTGAACTAGATTCAGAGTCGATTGATGCCCTTCAAAAAACGGTTGGTGACTATGGCAGTGAACTAACTTTCTTCACCCATCAAGATGAAATAAATCAACTACAACACGTGCTGGGTGAGATGGAGCGCATACGTATCTTAGAAAAAATTGGACATAAAGACTTCGTCAATGAAATACGATGGAGCGACGAAGAAGCAAAGAAACACAAAGACGGTATTGAGCTTGGAAGTATCGATTTGAGCATTTCTGAACGCGCTGGTTTGTTTGTGGCTAAAGACCCAAAAGTGGTTGGCTTGCTTCGCGATTGGAATTTGGGAGGGGCATTTAGCAAACTCACTCGAAAAACTGTAGAATCGGCATCCGTTATTGGCGTATTGAGAATGGACGATTGGTCGGAAAAAAGTTTTTTCTATGGCGGACAAATCCTAGAACGCATATGGCTTAAAGCAAATCAGCTGGGCATTTCTTTCCAGCCAACCGCAGCCTCTGTGTTTATGCGATTGCGCTACGAAGCCGGCGATAAGGGGGGCTTATCTGCAGAAACCCGAAAGCTTGTATCTGATGTATTGCCCACCTATCAAAAAGCATTGAATAAGGGAGATACCAACAAAAAAGATGTGTTCATTTTTAGACTAAATATGGCTTCACGTGAAACACAACGCTCCATAAGAAAACCCTTAAACGAAGTCTTTTTTTACGGTCAGTAAGTATGTTTCGATTTCGAGCATTTAAAGCGACCAACGACATCAATGGTTGCGAAAATTATAGAGATGGTCATCGACAAGTTTTGATCGATTACGGCATTTCAAACATCACAACCAATACCAATGACTGGATGTATAATCCTTACATGTACTGTATTGTTGTTGAATTAGAAGAAACAGGAGAAGTTGTAGGTGGTGTAAGAATTCAAATTTCCCACAAAGACAAGCCTTTGCCTGTAGAGGAAGCTGTTGGAAAAATTGATCCAAAAGTGATTGATTGGATTTCGTCATACAGAAACAATGGAGGGGTTGGGGAATTATGTGCATTGTGGAATGCAAAAAAAGTTGCCGGTATGGGCCTAAGCTTACTACTTATAAGAGCAGGAATATCTGTGGTTAATCAAGTACACATAAATTCATTGGTGACCATTTGTGCCGACTACACCATGTGGATGGTGCGAAGGGTAGGTTTTATGGTTGAAGCGTCTTTGGGGTGTGAAGGTGAATTTCACTACCCAAACGAAAATTACATTGCGCGAATACTTCATAGAATTAACACCAATACACTGATACATGCTGAAGAGCACGACCGTCAATGCATATTTGACCTTAGACATTCTCCGGTGCAAACCAAAATAGAAAAGGGTAATAAAGGCGATGTATTGATTAACTACAATTTGTACATAAAGCAATGAGTACACATCAATTTTTAATCACCATAGCATTGGTTTTTGCCACTTTAATTGGCAAAGCTGATGTTATTGTTTTTGACGATCAGACCGGAAGCATTATCATTGGCAATAAGATTGCCTACTTCAAAGACGACACGCAATCTTTAAGTGCACAAGACGTCATTCAGGAATCTTTTAACGAAAGCTCCGTTAAAGTCCCCAACTTGGGCATTTCATCATCTACACATTGGATAAAGTTTAGCGTCAACAACAAAACAAACGAACCCGAAATTTACCTTGAATTTCGACAACCCCTTATCGACAACATAACCATTTATGATGCTACAAATGAAGATAACATAATTCGCATTGGTTTTGGTGGCGATAACTTTCCCTTTTCTCAACGTGAAATCAAACACCCCAGTTACTTTTTTACCTTAACCATTGAACCGGGAGAAACACGAACATTTCTTGCAAGTATTCAAAGTGGTGAACAGATTTTGGGATTCTTTGTACTGTCAGACAAAGCACATACGATGAATTACACCAGTCTCTCAGATACCTTATTTGGATTGTATGCTGGGATTATTCTCGCGCTGCTTTTCTACAACTTGTTTATTTACATCACCGTAAGAGAAAAAGTCTATCTTAGGTACGTTGTCTATATCCTGTTTATTGGACTGACGCAAATATCTTTACAAGGCTATGCATTTAAAATATTTTCGCCAAACCACCCATATATCGCCAACATTCTGCCTTACGTGTTTTCATGCTTAGTTGGCATTTCAGCCATCTACTTTATGAGAGAGTTTCTCAACTCCAAAACACGTATACCGAAGTTCCACAACTTGTCTTATCTCTTTGAATACCTCTACTGGATTACTCTTTTAATACCATTTTTTGGATTCTACAATTTGGCTTATTTATTGGTACTTGCCCTGGCAGGCTCTATATCAATTTACATGTTAACTGCTGGTGTTTTGGTATACAAAACCGGCTACTCACCAGCCAAGTATTACTTGCTCGGGTGGTCCATGCTTCTCGTAGGCATCATTATTTACGTATTAAAAGACTTTAGTGTGTTGCCAACAAACTTTGTAACTTCATACACAATGCCTATTGGCT
>JAIUMB010000104.1 GCA_022565745.1 Cryomorphaceae bacterium
ATGTCCTTTATTTGCTCAATCTCAAAATCATAACCGTAAACCCGTCTAACCGTTTCTACATCAAACACATTAGGTAGGTGATTGCTGTAACAAATGCGGGTTTTGACATTGGAAAAATGGTTTTTTCTCAGTACCGCCATGATGGGCATGGTCTTAGAAGAAAACGCAATGACCCGGTTAAAGTCTAACTGTGTATTTTTTCCTAAAGTCCATTCCAATACACACGATAGGGGATGACCAAGACGAATGTAATCGAAAGCCGTTGGAAGTTCTGCCAGCACCTCTTTACGGAAATTTACTGCCTGAAATAAGTTTTCAAAAGCCTCTGTGAACTCTGTTTTTGCTTTGGCTTCGTTGTATATATCCAGTCGGTGTGTGGTAAGTTTTAGCCAGTCTTTGGGAATGTGATTCAAAACCTGTTGTAGATAATCCAAATGCTTGCTGTTACTCATAATATATTCTAATTTTAAGTGCCAAAGGTACAATACCATTTATCGAAACAAAATACATTCTACTTTTCTGCCTTTAGGTGATTGAAGTTAATCATTCCTTCTTAATTTTGCCGCGTCTCATGGGGTGCTGATGTCGATCCTAAACGAAGGTAAACAAAGGCTGAGATTATACCCATACTCCAATTCCCGGGAGTAGAACCTGATCCGGATAATGCCGGCGTAGGTAAGTAAAATTGCTTTGCAGTTTTTAGGGATTTATCAATCATCAATTATTCATTTGGAAATCACCCCAGTTTCCTGTCAAAAATTCATTAGAATGAATCGACAAGGACTGTTTTCCGTTTTGGCGTTTTTTATAACGCTGACCATGTGGTCACAAACCACCAATCTCAGTGGTTACGTTACCGATAACACCGGTACACCAGTAACCAATGCACAAGTCAATTTGGGCACACAACGCTCCGTTTTGACGAATTCCTCAGGCCAGTACGCCTTTAAAGATGTACCCAATGGCAAGTACTCCATCAATATACGCTATTTTGGTTTTAAAACCATCTCGGATAGCATATCGCTAATCGGAGGCTTTCAAACGTTTGATGCGTCTCTAATGGTTGATGCCATTGAAACCATTTCGGTAGATGTGACAGGGGTACGTGTAGACCGCGATGCACCTTTTACGCACGTTACGAGAAATAGGCAAGACATTGAGCGCATTTACACCGGACAAGATGGGGCCTTTTTGCTTGAGGAACTGTCGCCTTCTATTGTGAGCTACAGCGAAGGGGGAACCAATCTGTCAAATTACGGTGGCTTTCGTTTGCGGGGTATCGACCAAACGCGCATCAATATGACACTCAATGGTGTTCCCTTGAACGACATGATCGACCAAGGCGTGTTCTTTTCAAATTTCTCAGATTTTGGGAATAGCATTGAGTCGGTGCAGATTCAACGTGGTGTTGGGACCACCTCACACGGTACGTCGTCTTACGCCGGTTCCATCAATTTTGAATCCATTAACCTCATGGATACGGTGCCGCGTGCGGAGGTTCAGCTTACGGGCGGTTCGTTCAATACCCGCAGAGCCAGTGTTGAAGGTGCTACGGGTAGATTGAAAAACAACACGGCGTTTTACGTTCGTTATTCAAATACCACTTCCGATGGCTTTCGCGACAATATGAGTACGAACTCAGAGTCGTTTTTCTTCTCAGGAGGATGGGCTAAAGGCAGTCACTCGCTTAAAGCCACTGGATTTTTTGGGCGTTCGCAGAACGGATTGGGGTATTTTCCGGTGAGCATCGACGATATTAATGCCAATCCGAGAACCAATTACAATCACCCCGACGATGTAGATGATTTTTCGCAGTGGCTGGCACAATTGCAGCACTCGTTTGAAATCAACCGCGAGTGGACACTGACCAATACACTTTATTATGCCGGAGCTGGTGGAGATTTTCCATATAATGAAACATTTGAAGATGGGAGCCGACTGTCAATTAATTACCCTTTACGCAATGATCACTACGGTGTAATGAGTGTGCTCAAAGGAACATTTGAAAATGTTTCGCTCACGACAGGTCTGCACGCCAATTTGTTTGATCGCGAAAACATTGAAGAGGATTTATTGGCCTTGCCTGAAAACAGAATGTACTATCAAGACTTTAGTCGTAAAAACGAATTATCTGGTTTTGTTAAGGGCTCATACGATTTGGGTAATCTATTTATATATGGCGATGTACAAGTGCGCTATGTGTCGTTGCAGCTTGGTGGTGACGATAATTTTCTTGGCGAACCGGCCAATATTCCACTTCGTGAATGGGTGTTTGTTAACCCAAAAGTGGGAGCAACGTATAAACTAAACAACGAATCACAAGTTTATGCCTCTTTTGGAAGAACCGGTCGAGAGCCAACCCGATTTGATATATTGGGTTCGGTGAATGTCAACCCCGGCAATATTATGGTTGCCCGCGACCCCAATTTGGTTGTACCGGAGTATGTTAATAACTTAGAAACTGGATATCGCTTTCGCAATCGATTTATCAACTTGCAATTGAATGGATTTTACATGCAGTTTGAAAACGAGATTGCCCCCATTGGCGAGTTTATCACGGAGAGCTTTGTGCAGATTTACGAAAACATGACGCCCAGTTATCGCTACGGTTTAGAGGTAGATTATGTGGTGCGATTTACTGACTATTTGCGTTTGATGGGAAATGCAACCTGGATGCAGGCCAATATTGAATCTTATACCGATAATGCTACCGGAGTGGTTTTTGAAAATGTAACGCCCATTTTAACGCCCGAATGGAACGTGCAATCCACTTTGGAAGCTACCGTTTGGAAAGATTTGCGTTTGGCAGTACGTACGCGCTATCTCAGCGAAGCCTTTATGGAGCTGACCAATAACTCGGATCTTGTTGTGCCACAAAGCTTTATCACCGACCTAAGAGCGTCTTACACATTCGTGAAATGGGCGGAATTGAGCATTCAGTTCAACAACATTTTCGATGTACAGTACTTCACCTATGGCGCGCCAATATTTGGTGAAAATGATGTGCGACCTGGATTCTTCGTTCAGCCGCCACGCCATATTTACGCGACTTTGCGTTTGATGTTTTAAAGGATTGGGAGAGACGTAGCATAATAGGATGCTACGTCTCTTTTTCACCTTCAAAATTTATAAATACCAATTTGCCTCTTTTTCCTTTTGTACCCTTGATTTAATTTCGATGCCAGCAGATAATCGCCTTTTTCGAGTATTGGAGAGCGTTTATTCTCTGTCATAATCAGTTTGTAAGGGCCTCCCACATGAAGAGCGTTGTAGCTGATGACACCATTCTGGTCAACAATTGCTTCCACAATTTGTCTGTTTTTCTTTAATGAATTGTAGATTTTAAGTTCGCTAAGCTCGACAATTTCTGAATGATTGTTTTTTACGTCATCGTTAAAAAGTATGCGTAAGTCGTTATCATCTTCATACAGAAGAAATCCGTGGTAATTATCAGTGAGTTTAGATGATTGTCGCTTGTAAATGGTTTTTGTCCATTTATGGCTTAAATCGTCATTAATTCTAACAACAACGATGCTTCCATTGACAAATGTCATACGTTCACTTTGACTGGTTTTGGTCCTGTTTGTATTCTTGTCTCTTGTTTCAGTTGTAGTGACGGTCAAATAGCTAAAATATCTTTCTCCAACAAAACTAACAGAGCCATCTTTATGGAGAATAATGTTTCTGGGAGTTAAATCATTTAAAATAAAATCTTGACTTTTCTTATTCGGATTCAGACTTTCTTTAAAATACCGATCAAATGAAATGGTATTTTTATTAATTAACTCTCCAGTTAATGTGTTGATTTTAATGACAAAAACACCATCCATTTTCGTTTTACTGGTTTTTGTAAAATAACACATGGATGTTAGTTCGTCCCCATCTATCACGGAAAGGTGGGTTTTAATCACTGACATGTCGCGAACCTTCACATTTAACGGTATGATTTCGGTTTCCGTCTCATCAATATTAATCAAATGATAATCATAGTTTTGGTCATCGTCTTTGTGTCTTGCGTCTTTATCGTTAAAAATAACAGCCACCAAATGGATACTTCCGTCATTATTAACTACAAAGTTGTGGGTCCAAAACTTTTTTCTTAGACACGGAAGCTCCACTTCTCTCCTCCATTCGAGTTTAAAATCCTTGTCAAACTTTGCCAGTGCAAAGCGCTCTTTTGCATCTTTTTCTCCGGGTAATTAGTAGTAAAACAGGAAGTGTTCTTTATTTTGAGAGGCAAACGTTTCGTGCGTAGTATTGTACCATACACCAGCATTATTAAAGTCAAAGGAAATCAGCAGTTCGTCATTGTCTACTATGGTTTTGCTGTTTTTATCAAAGCGATTTACCGAAATGTACTGGGTATTTCCATTCTTTCTGGCGCTGTACAAGTAAATGTTTCCATTGATCATGATCGCATCGACAAGTTTATCCTTATCAGGTAGAATCAAATCGATGTTCTCTATAAAGTTTCCATCTAAGTCAACCTTTTGTAAAATATATTCTTCAGACAACTCTTTGAAGATGGGCAAGTACTTTTCATGAAGCAAGTAAACGTGTTGTTCATCACTGCCTAATACTTTATGCAAAAAGGTGTTGCTTTTATAAACGTTTCCCCATGATAAGGAGCTGATTAGATTTTGTGCCGATGTAAAAACAGTAGTAAGCAATAAAAAAGCACTTAGTAAAAATTGTTTCATTCCAGTTGTGGTTTGATTAGATTTAAAAGGGTTTAATGGAAAATTTCATTAAACTTATAGAAAGATCAAAAGTAGTCTGTATTTATAAAATCGAGATAGGTGTTTTATAACATCTTATTAAATAAAATGTGTTTTTTTAAATAAGGCTCTGTAAATAATTGTTTTACAAGGTTTTGGTTGAGGGTATTTTTTTTCGAGCCAATGCCAAATCGCTATCCGTGTCCACACTGATGCCGTAGTGATTGGTAAACGCAACATGCAAAGCTCTTCCATTCTCCAACCAGCGCAATTGCTCAAGCTTTTCAATCTGTTCTAAAGGACTTTCTTCCATAGCGGAAAAATCAACGAGGGCTTGAGGTCTAAAAGCATACATGCCAATGTGACGAAAATAGTTGGCTTCTCTTGTCCACTGATCAGTTGGGACATCGCGCATAAAAGGAATCACTTGCCGACTGAAATACAGTGCACGTTGGTATTTGTCGACGGTGAGGTAAACACTGTTTCCACCTTCCATTTCACCAAAATCAGAAGGGAGGCGCAGTGCCAGGGTAGCCATTTCTACTTCCGGCCGTGAAAACAATGCCACCAATGACAGAATGGGTGCTGTCTCTATCATAGGTTCGTCGCCTTGAATATTGACAATGACGTCGTAAGTTTCTTCTAAGTGGCTAACCACCTCGGCACAGCGGCTGCTTCCGTTCACATGGTCGGGGGAGGTCATCATGGCTTCACCGCCAAAATCGCGAACAGCAGCCGCAATGCGTTCGTCGTCTGTGGCGACAATAAGGCGATCCACCGCTTCTTTAGTACCTTGATACACGTGCCATATCATGGGTTTTCCGTGTATGTCGGCCAGGGGTTTACCAGGAAGTCTGCTCGATGAAAAACGCGCGGGAATGATGCCTAATGTTTTCATGATATTCAATTATTTGATGGCCGCCATTACTTTTTGCACGATTTTTTCTGCAGCCGGACAAATGGCTATATTTTTCTCCGTCAGATGTAATATGCTGTGCTGGCGCTTTTGCTGGGTGTGGGGATATTCTCTGCAAGCTTTAGGGCGAACGTCGTAAATGCTACAGCGGTTGTCGTTTTCTAAAAACGTACAAGGTACCGATTTCAGTACATAATCGCCATCTTCATCGATGCGGAGATAGGTTTCCGTAAAACTGCCCGGACGCATATTTAGATGACGCGCAATGCGGTCAATGTCTCCATCGGTGAATAAAGGCCCCGTCGTTTTACAGCAATTGGCACAAGTTAAGCAATCGAATTCGGCAAATACTTCTTCGTCGGCTTCAGCAAAGGCCGCATCTAATATAGCTGGTTTGACCTTTTTAAGAGCTTCAAGAGGACGGGTGCTTTTTTTATGATGTTTCCGCTTGCTCATAATAAGTATACTGAGGGTTTCTACTCGTAGAGCAGGTCATTAATCAAGCGCTCCATATCTTCAATATATTGGTCAAAGAATGAAGTACCAGGGCCTTTAAAACCGGTCTTAATGCTGTGAACTTCACCTCTGCGATTGAGAATAATTAGCGTAGGGTAGGCCATCACGCGGTTGAGCATGGGCAGTACTTGACTGGTGTTTTTTGGGTCGGCTTTACCGGCGTAAACAATGGGATAACTCAAACCTAGGTCTTCTTTCATTTTAGCAATGGCTTTCCAACCTGCAGCACTGTCGTCTCGCATTTCAAAGGCAATACCTGTTACTGTTAATCCGTCGTCGCCATACTTTTGGTAAAGGGATTCCAATACCTTTGCTTCGTCTGAGCAATTGGGACACCAGCTACCAAGGATTTGAATCAAGTGAACCTTACCGAATTCAGGCCTTAACGTATCTCCGTTTTGATTGGGCAAGGCAAAGTCAACCCGATCGTAACCAGAGGCGAGATGAGTGAGTCCCGTTGCATCGGGTAGGGCAAAGGTATCATTGCGTTGCGCACGCCATGGAATGGCTTCTGAAAGTCCGGCGTAATAATGCCCCTTGAGTTCCTTATCGATGAGTTCTGCTGAAAAGTAATAGGCAAATTTTCCGTCAAAGGTGGCCATTTGAAGGTGGCGTCCGTTCATTACCCCCTGCAGGAACCGATAATCGCCTGTAGGGGTGATGATTGAGCCGGTATACCCGCTGTCGTTTTCGGCAAACTCACCCAAAGCATGTCTAGGACGGTCGCTGTCGTAACGAAAAATAACCTCCCACTGATCTTTTAAACTGCAACAAGCATCATCGGTTTGTTTAAATCTCGGTGCGTCTGACGCTTCTGCAACAAATTTAATTCTAAAGGTATCACCTTTGTCTTTGTCCCAAAAATAACCTGCACACTCCTCTTTACTACACAGCATATTAAGAACACTGTTGTACACTGGAAATAGGTATTCTAAGCTGTCGTCTTCACGACGAAGGTTTTGTCTCAGCGTAATTTGCTCTCCGCCGTTTTGAATGGTTATGGATGTTTCGCCCCGATAAAAGATAAATGGTAAATTGGTACTGTCGTTTAGTGCCAATTCAGCACGATAGCGCGTTAATTTATCTTTAGTATCAGCGCTTGGCGTTTGTGGTTTTGGACGAGGGCTGTCACAACTTGCCAAAAACAGCAATCCAAGGACAATATGGGCGAATAATTTCATCATCACATTTTTATGTTTTCAATAATCTCCAACCCGTAGCCAACTACGCCTACGCGTTTGATAGGGTTGTTGGTTAAGAGCTTAACTTTTTTTACACCCAGCTCATGTAATATTTGTGCGCCAATACCAATATCTCGAGGATCTTTTCCAAAACTCGTTTTTTTTCCAGCAGTCACTTGTCCATCAAGTCTATCTTTAAACTGGTTTAAGCGTTGTAAAATATCGTTTTGTGGATTGATTTGATTCATATATACAATGACGCCTGCCCCTTCATCTGCTACGGCTTTGAGGGCTTTGTCGAGTTGAATACCAGGGTCGCTTTCTATTAAGCCAAGCAAATCACCAGCAATTTGTGCGGAGTGCATACGTACTGCAACGGGGTCATGGGATTCCCATTGACCGGTTGTCAACGCCAAGTGTACTTGCTGATTGGTGGTTTGACGATAAGCGTGCAGCGTAAAGTCTCCATACTTGGTGGGCACCACAAACTCGGTTTCTTTTTTAATCAGACTTTCGTTCTGCATGCGAAAAGCCACTAAGTCTTCAATGGTAATGACCTTCAAATTGAAGCGATCAGCAATCTCCATTAGCTGCGGCAAACGCGCCATACTGCCGTCTTCATTCATGATTTCCACAATAACACCAGCTGGTTGCATGCCGGCCAGTCTGGCCAAATCAATAGCGGCTTCAGTATGTCCGGTTCTACGAAGTACACCTCCAGGCTTAGCGCGTAGCGGGAAAATGTGACCAGGGCGAGCAAAGTCTTCCGGTTTGGTTTCTGCGTTAACCAGTGCTTGAATGGTTCGGCTTCTGTCTGCAGCTGAAATACCAGTGGTGTTGCCGTGCCCCAATAAATCTATACTCACTGTAAATGAGGTATGGTGTGGGTCGGTGTTGTTGCTAACCATTGGGAGCAAATCGAGCTCATC
>JAIUMB010000105.1 GCA_022565745.1 Cryomorphaceae bacterium
GGTCGGAGGTCTGGTTGTACGGATGGCGGTATCGGCGGATTCGTTTTTTTATTGGCCGGTAGATTGAAACGGTCGTGGATGAGTTGCGCGGGGTGGCTCGGTAGCACGGGAGCGGGGTTTACTTATGGCAGTATAGGCGCGTTCGTCTTTTATTGGCCAATAGATTGAAACGGTCTGAGGTCGGGGGTCTGAGGTAGACGGATGGTAATGCTACGCACGCATGGAGTACTGCGTACGCATGGTTTGCGAATGTATATAAAGGCCAAATATTGGCCTTTACATGCATCCGTAAAACCAAACCTCCAAACAGATACAATCCTAAGGCTATTATAAATCGAATATTGGCGTGTATATGCATTCGTAAAACCCCGCCCCCGTGCTCCCCTGCTTCCGTGCGTGCGTCAGCACCCCCTGCGCGCGTAGCGCCCCATGCGTGCATCAGCACACCTGCGTCCTTAAACCTCACAAAACAACCATAAACGACTGTTTTACATGAATATTCAGACTCATTTCATGTTAGAGCAAAAAAAACGTAAAAATTACTCTGTTCTATCAATAAGTTGTCTATTTTTGCAGCCAAATTAAACAGGCGTTTTAACACCCTAAAAGTTTCCTAAACATGTCTGATATCAAAGGAAAAATTTCCCAAATCATTGGTCCAGTAGTAGACGTAACATTCGATACTTCTGAGATTGATTTACCAAAAATTTACGAAGCACTAGAGATCGAACATAACGGTCAAAAGTTGGTGCTCGAAACACAACAGCACATAGGTGAAGATACCGTTCGTGCTGTTTCTATGGATTCAACCGATGGGCTCATGCGTGGACAGGAGGTTCGTGCGCTTGGTGCACCAATTGGTATGCCAGTAGGTGAAAACATCAAAGGTCGCTTGTTTAATGTAACAGGTACCGCTATTGATGGTATGAAGCAACTCGACAGCAATGAGAGACGATCCATCCACATGGCGCCGCCTAAGTATGAAGACCTTTCTACTTCAGAAGAAATATTATATACAGGTATCAAAGTTATCGACTTGATTGAGCCATATGCCAAAGGTGGTAAAATTGGTTTGTTTGGTGGTGCCGGTGTAGGTAAAACCGTATTGATACAGGAGTTGATCAACAATATCGCTAAAGGCCATGGAGGTCTTTCGGTATTTGCCGGAGTAGGTGAGCGAACTCGTGAGGGTAACGACCTTTTACGCGAGATGATTGAAGCTAACATCATCAAGTACGGCGATAAGTTTAAAGAATCTATGGAAGAAGGTGGCTGGGACCTTTCTCTTATCGATGATAAAGAATTGCAAGAATCAAAAGCGACGTTCGTTTTTGGTCAGATGAATGAGCCTCCTGGAGCCCGTGCCCGTGTGGCGCTTTCCGGACTGTCATTGGCAGAGTATTTCCGCGATGGCGACGGCGAAGGTCAGGGTCGTGACATTCTTTTCTTTATCGACAATATTTTCCGCTTTACACAAGCAGGTTCAGAGGTTTCGGCCCTTCTTGGTCGTATGCCATCGGCGGTAGGTTACCAACCTACGCTTGCCACAGAGATGGGGGCCATGCAAGAGCGTATTACGTCAACTAAGCGTGGTTCGATTACCTCCGTTCAGGCGGTTTACGTACCTGCGGATGACTTGACCGACCCGGCGCCTGCAACCACATTTGCTCACCTTGATGCCACCACGGTATTGAGCCGTAAAATTGCGGAGCTCGGTATTTACCCTGCGGTTGATCCTTTGGATTCTACTTCGCGTATTCTCAACCCTTCTATTGTTGGTGAGGCGCACTACAAGTGTGCACAGCGCGTTAAAGAAACCCTTCAGCGTTATAAGGAACTTCAAGACATCATCGCCATTCTCGGTATGGATGAATTGAGCGAAGAGGATAAGCTAATCGTTTCTCGTGCACGTCGTGTTCAGCGTTTCTTGTCTCAGCCTTTCCACGTGGCTGAGCAGTTTACCGGATTAAAAGGGGTGCTTGTAAACATCGAGGACACCATCAAAGGGTTCAACATGATTCTTGATGGTGAAGTCGATCAGTATCCTGAAGCGGCTTTTAACCTCAAAGGAACCATCGAAGAAGCCATTGAAGCTGGTGAGAAAATGCTCGCCGAAAACAAATAAGAAACCGATTAATTGCAACGCTTATGCAAGTAGATATCATTTCACCAGAAAAGCTGCTTTTTTCAGGAGAAGCAACTTCCATTAAAATGCCAGGTGTAAACGGTGCCTTTCAGGTGTTGGAAAATCACGCACCAATGATTTCCACGCTTACTGCAGGTGTTGTTGAAATGGAACTGATACAGAAAAATGAGCGCAAAACTTTCGATATCAACGGAGGTGTTGTGGAAATTAGAAACAATAAGGTTTCTCTTCTGGCTGATTAGTTCTTAAAAACTACTTTTTTTTCGCCCGAACGCGCTTTTAATAGTCGTTCGGGCGTTTTTGTTTTATCGCTGATGTGCCCTTAATAGTGCATCTACCTCTTGGGGTAAGGCATTAACGCATGGGGTTTAACACCTTCCTTACACCAAATGCCCAACGTAAAAACGTATGCGCTCTTGCGGCCATACTTGTGCCCAACCACCGACCCAGACTTTCTTTCCAATCTTTCTTAACACTCATTCCTAATCCCCCATAAACACTCATTCTTTAATCAATAATCAATAATCCAAAACCCTCTTGGTGGGAAAAGTTATCAACAAAGTGGTGTAAAGTGGAACAAAGTGGTATATTTGTTCCATTAAATCATTGCCGCTTTGTCACAAGTTAATCTCATAGGAGTTCATGAATGTAAGCCCGACGCCAAGTCGCGCATTGCCTTGCCTGCTGCACTTAAGCGGCAGTTGCAGCCCGTTGTAGCCGAAGGATTTGTGATCAAGCGCAGTGTTTTTCAATCTTGCTTAGAGCTCTATCCCATGAGCGAATGGAATGCTGTAATGGGAAAATTGAATCGTCTCAATCGTTTTGTAAAGAAGAATTCCGATTTCATCAGAATGTATACGGCCGGTGTTCGTGTTGTAGAAGTTGATGGCAGTGGTCGGGTTCTTATCCCTAAGGATTTAGCGGCATTTGCCGACATAGATAAGGAAATCATTCTCAGTGCATCAGGTGCGGTGATAGAGGTATGGAATAAAGAAAAGTATGAACAAGTCATCAACGACGCGTCGGTAGATTTTGGTGCGTTGGCTGAAGATGTGATGGGACAAATAGGGAACGATGAGCAAACCAGTATATCATAAAGCGGTATTGCTGCATGAAGCCGTCGACGGATTAAATATCGACCCGGAGGGTGTTTACGTTGACGTGACTTTTGGCGGTGGTGGTCACAGTCGAGAGATTCTCAACCGACTGGGCCCCAATGGTCGCTTATACGCCTTTGATCAAGACCCCGATGCGGCTGCCAATGTTCCCGATGATCGCCGCTTTACTTTGGTTCCCCAAAATTTTCGCCATCTACGCAGGGCCTTGCGCTTATATTCTGTGAAAAAGGTCAATGGTATTTTGGCTGACTTCGGGGTGTCTTCTCATCAATTTGACGTGCCAGAACGTGGCTTTTCTTTCAGATATGACGCCCCACTCGATATGCGCATGAACCCCAATGGGCCTTTGCATGCCGCAGCGGTGCTCAACGATTACGACGAAAGCGAATTGCAGCGCATTTTTTCGCGATATGGCGAACTGCCGCGCTCGGCGCAATTGGCCAGAATCATAGGAGAAAAACGTGCAGTTTCGCCGCTCACTACCACCGGACAACTCGTGGACATCATCGAGGGGGTGTACGGATTCAAACAGCGTCAGTCAGCAAAAGCACAAGTGTTTCAGGCGTTGCGCATTGAAGTCAACGACGAGATGGGTGCCTTGGCTGAATTCCTCGAGCAACTGGCGGAAGTGCTTTTGCCTGAAGGAAGAATTGTATGTATCACTTACCACTCGTTGGAAGATCGTATGGTCAAACATCTTATACGCAGTGGAAATTTGGATGATGAGCCATTGCGCGATGATTTTGGAAAACGGTTATTGCCCTTTAAGGCAGTCAACCGAAAACCCATTGTACCCAGCGAAGAAGAAATTGAAGCAAATCCTCGTGCACGAAGTGCTAAAATGAGAATAGCAGAGTGTTTATGAGTGAAAAGACCAAACATACCGCTGGTTCAATTTTGTCGGGCGAGTTTTTTCTCGACCCAAAATTCATTCGCTATTGGCCGATGATTATCTACGCAGCCTTTCTCGCCGGTATATCCATTTACAGTGGTCACCGTGTGGAGGTCAAGGTACACGAAATGGAAAGCATGCGTGCCGAGATGAAGGAACTAAACAGTCAGTATATAGATACCCGCAGTCGACTGATGAAGGAGAGCGCCCGCTCAAAAGTGGTGTTTAGAGCCTCTGCATTAGGGCTGATAGAAAGTTCAACACCGCCAAAAATTATTGTCAAAAAGGATGAGTGACCCGCGTTCACATATGAACAAACGCATATTGCTGTTGGCATTGCTGCCGGCCGTTATGGGCTTGGCGGTTTTGCTGCGCTTGCTGCTATTGGTCTTTGTGGAAGGGCCGGAACTGCGTGTGCAATCAGAGCAGCTGGCCATCAAAGAGATGCGCATTCCCGCTGGAAGGGGCAACATATACAGTAGCGACCAAAAATTGCTCGCTACCAGTATGCCGGTGTTCGACATTTATATCGATCCACTCAGTGTTACCGACGGCGATTGGAAAGAAGGGGTAGGTGGATTGGCTAACGGATTGCAGCAGTTCTTTCCGCAAAAATCAGCTTCTGAATGGGCGTCATACTTACAAACCTCACGAAAGAATGGCAACCGATATGTGCCCATTGCGAAAAATGTTACCTATAACACTTTGCTGGGCTTGAAAGAATTACCTGTGTTTGAGTTGGGGCGTTACCGAGGTGGAATGATTTCCGAGCAAAAGAACTTCCGTAAAATGCCTTTGGATAAAATTGCAGAACGCACCATAGGATACGACAAACACGCTTCTACAGCGGGATTGGAAGGCGCGTTTTCCCATTTGCTATCAGGACAAGATGGTCGAAAGATGATGCAGCGTATAGCCAAGGGCAACTACAAACCCATGCACGATGGTTATTTGGTAGAACCCCGTGATGGCTTCGACATTGTGACTACAATCGATACCCGCATACAAGACATCACCCACCATGCCTTACTTGGCGCAGTGGAGCGTTACGAAGCCGATCACGGTACGGCTGTAGTCATGGAGGTGGCTACGGGAGAGATTAAGGCCATTGCCAATTTGGGGAGAAACAAGCAAGGGTTCTACTATGAAAAACGCAATTATGCGGTTTGGGAAAGTACAGAGCCTGGTTCAACTTTTAAATTGGCAACCTTGCTGGCAGTTTTGGAAGATGGCAAGGCCGATACCAATACCCTTGTGGACACCAAAGATGGTATTTGGAAAATTTACGGACAAACCGTACGCGATGCCAATGTGGCCTATGGAAGAGCCGGATACGGGCAAATTCCTTTGAGTGATGTATTCGCCCGCTCTTCCAATGTGGGTTTTGCCAAACTGGTCAATGATTTATATGGCGACAACCCCCGTGCATTCGTTGATCGCATTTACAAATTTGGCCTTCACAAACCCATCGATCCGGAAATCAAAGGTGAAGGTAAGCCATTTATCCCTCACCCAGATGACCCAAAATGGTCGGGGATCACCTTGCCTTGGATGGCTTTTGGGTATGAAACGAGTTTGACACCTTTGCAAATTCTTTCCTTTTACAATGGCATAGCCAACAACGGAGTGGTGGTCAAGCCTTACCTGGTAAAAGAGGTTCGGGCGCACGGTCGCGTGGTCAATAGAATAGAACCAACTGTTTTGAATCCATCACTTTGCTCAGAAGAAACACTCGGTAAGGCCAAGGCTTTACTCGAACGCGTGGTGACACACGGTACCGGTTCCAACATCAAAAGCAAGGACTATCGTTTGGCGGGAAAAACCGGAACTTGTCGTTTGGAGTATTGGAAACAGGATGAAGCGCCAAAGTATCAAGCGTCATTTGCGGGTTATTTTCCTGCAGATAACCCGGTTTATTCCATCATTGTAGTGGTAAATAGCCCCAATCCAGATATAGGATATTACGGCAATAAAGTGGCGGCACCTGTGGTGAAGCAAATTGCTGATAATTTATTTGCAGAAATGCCTTTGCCAGCCACACCACCGAGCTCTATTGTCCAGCCCAAAATAATTAAAGACATCGAGCTTATTTTTCAATCATTGGAAAAAAACAAATTACCAGACCTTAAGGGTATGCCAGGTTTTCAGGCCATTGCAGTTTTGGAAAACGCGGGATATAAAACCAGTATTAACGGCAACGGAAATGTCTATGCGCAATATCCCGCGGCTGGAACACAAGTAAGTAAAAACGCATTGGTGCAACTCCAACTCAAATGAATACCAATACATGAAAACACTGGCCGACATATTATACCGAACGGGCATAACAGAAGTTATAGGAAACACACATATCGAGGTGACCTCTATTACTTCAGATTCGCGTGATGTGCGCAGAGGAGCATGTTTTGTGGCGGTGTCTGGTACGCAAGTAGACGGTCATCAATTCATCACTAAGGCCATTGAAAACGGCGCCAGTAGCATTATTTGTGAGCAGATTCCAGCCATGCGGGTGTCTGAAGTAACCTATGTAAAAGTGCGTTCAACGCAAGTGGCGTTGGGTATTTGTGCGTCTAATTTTTACGACAATCCTTCGAGTAAGCTTCGCTTGGTGGCCGTTACCGGAACCAACGGAAAAACCACCGTTACGTCTTTACTCTATCAGTTGTTTGAAGACATGGGCTTCCCATGCGGCTTGATTTCAACCATAGATATTCGCATCAATGGGGTAACCGAAATAGCGACTCACACCACACCCAATGCCGTTCACTTGCAACAACACCTTGCTCGCATGGTCGACGCCGGGGTCGAGTATTGCTTCATGGAGGCCAGCAGTCACGGAATTGTACAAGAACGCATGGCAGGTATTAGTCCAACGGGGGCCTTATTTACTAATCTCAGTCACGATCATCTCGACTATCACAAAACTGTAAAAAACTACATAGCTGCCAAGAAAAAATTGTTTGATGATCTGCCTTCGTCGGCTTTTGCCATTTACAATGCCGATGACAGAAATGGTCAAGTCATGGTGCAAAATACCAAGGCCAAGGTCAAGAGCTTTTCCATTCAGCGCCCGGCAGATTTTCACGTTAAGATACTCGAAAATGACATCAATGGTTTGCTACTTAGAACTGAAGATACCGAGTTTTTTAGTACGTTAAATGGTCGATTCAACGCCAGCAACCTGACGGCTGTAATTGCAGTTGCTCAAATGTTAGATATGTCCTTACACAACGTTTTGTTGCACGTAAGTAAGTTGAAGCCGGCTGTAGGGCGTTTTGAGAAAATCCCTCTACCTAACGGTGTAACGGCCATTGTAGATTATGCACATACTCCCGATGCCCTGGAAAAAGTAATTAGCAGTATCGTTGAACTTAAAACGCCCGATCAAACCCTAACCGTTGTCATGGGCTGCGGCGGGAACCGCGATAAAGACAAGCGGCCGGTAATGGGAAGTATCGCGGGTTCATTATCAGATAAGGTGATTTTCACCTCCGACAACCCAAGAGATGAAGATCCCGATGCCATTCTTGACGATATTGAAGCAGGTGTAGAGATTGTTCATCGTAAAAAGTGCTTGCGTATTACTGATCGCAAACAGGCCATTCTTGCTGCTTTGTCGCAATCAATCAATGAAGATATTGTGCTCATTGCTGGAAAGGGTCACGAAACGTATCAAGAAATTAAAGGCGTTCGTCATGAGTTTGATGATCGTCATGTCATACAAACCTTCATTCAACAACTGAGCTGATGTTATACTACCTATTTGAATACCTGGATACAGAATTCCAACTAACCGGAGCAGGGGTGTTTAAGTACATCACCTTCAGAACGGCCATGGCAGTTATTACTTCTTTGGTGATTTCCTTGCTTTTTGGAAAGCGCATCATCAATTTTATTAGAGCCAAACAGGTTGGTGAAGAGGTGAGAAGCTTGGGTCTACA
>JAIUMB010000106.1 GCA_022565745.1 Cryomorphaceae bacterium
GGAACAACAGCCGGACAAGACAGTGTTTGTCCTGCTGAATTGGTCAACCTTTCATTGTCTGGTTCTACCGGAGGTACTGGTCAAACGTTTCAATGGCAGTCATCTCCTGATGGCACCACATGGACGAATTTGCCAAATGATACCCTTCCCGGGTTAAGCACCAATATCACGGCACCTACCTATTTCCGTTGTATTGTAACCTGTAATAACCAATCCGCAACATCCACAGCAAAGTTGGTACAGCTAAAGCCTGTTGCCGACTGTTACTGCCCGTCAACGGCAACATCTGCTACATTTGGTTATATCCAACAAGTGGAACTTGGTTCAATTAATCAAATGTCTCCTGTAGGATGTGGCCAACAGTACACGAACTATACCGATTCAGGTTCAACCAACCTTATTGCATCGGTAACTTATCCCATAAGCATTGACGTACAGGGATGTAGTGGAGGAAACTTCACACATTCCACGAAAGTATGGATCGATTTTAACCAAAACGGAAGCTTCCTCGATCCGGGTGAAGAAGTTTTTGTTGAGAGTCCGCACCAATATGGTGTTATTACGGGAAACATTACCATCCCAACCACCAATATTGTTCCCGGCCCTACGGTAATGCGCGTGGTAACAGTTGAAACGGGTTTGGCATCAAGTGTTACCCCTTGTGGCACATACACTTGGGGAGAAACTGAAGACTACACCGTGGTCATCATCGCCGATACTTGTACTGCTCCCGTTTCTATTGGAGCCCTACAAGCCAGTGAGCCTCAAGTATGTCCGGGCGTTCCATCAACGATAACCGCTCCAAACATGACCATGGGTATTACCCAATCGTACCAATGGCAAGTGTCTGCTGATAGTGTAACATGGACAAACATTGCAGGTGCTACTTCACCACAGTATACCGCAACCAGCAACGACGATCGCTTTTATCGATTAAAAAGTGCTTGTCAAGGCGACACCACCATTTCTGACCCTATTAAAATCACCATTGATGGCGACCCATTGCGTGGAACCTACACCATCAATCAACTTGCTGCACCTTCTGCAACCAACTTTACCAGCTTTACCGATTTGGTAGACGCTCTAAATTGTGGCGGTGTAGACAGTGCCGTTGTTGTAAATGTTGTTTCCGGATCCGGTCCATACAACGAGCAAATTTTCTTTGGAAACATCAATGGAACATCTGCCTCTAACACCATTACCATCAACGGAAATGGAACCGAGTTGCAGTTTGCCGCTACCGATGGTAACGAACGATATACGTTGGCCCTCAGCGGAACCTCTTACATAACCATCGACAGTTTAAAAATCGTTGGGCTTTCTTCAGGTACCGATTTTGGTTGGGGCGTTTGGATTACCAATAACGCACAGCACAATACGATCAAAAACAGTGAAATCATTGTTGACACGACCGCAACGAACACCAACTTCGGTGGAATTATTATGAGCGCTCAAGCCAACAACGCTATACCATTTGGCGGCGCAGTGGCTGGATCTTATAATGTCTTCGAAAACAACTTAATCTTTGGTGGCTATTACGGGGTTACCGTGATGGCCAACAATGCTGCTGAGCAAGGTGTAGGTAACCAATTTATTGATAATACCATTACCGATTTCCGCTTTTACGGTATGTATTTCCGTGCTCAAGACAGTTTAATTGTAAAAGGAAATGACATCACCCGAGGAGATCGATTTATTTCCGGTTTTGCTACATTCTACGGGATGTTTTTTAACACAGCCTTTACCAATAACGTCATCGATGGCAATAGAATCTATAACAGCTGTGGTAACTGTGACAATGTAACGTCTGTTCAATATGCCGCATATTTTACTGGTGCTTCTGGAACGGCTGGAAATAGCAACTTGTTCTCCAACAACTTGATTCACGACATCAATGGAGACGGAAGTGCCTACGGTATTTATGCCTTCACCAATAACCATTGGCGCTATTACCACAACTCCATCATCATGGATGGTACAGCAGCATCACCTACCACTTGGGCCATTTATAGCTCAGGTAATACAGCAGACTCAGAATTTATAAACAATATCATTTCTGCTGATAAAAGCGGTTCTGTAATTGGTATCAACTTCCCAACTGCTACCAATGCAATAGGATGCGACTACAATGGTATTTATGTCCCCAATGGCGATGTTGGTCGCTTAGGTACAACAAACTATGCCACGCTTGCCAACTGGCAAACCCAGGGCTTTGATGCCAATAGTCAAGAAGCACCACCATTGTTTGTTGACCCGGTAAACTTTGACTACGCGCCGGGCACACCTGCATTTAGTCAGCAAGGAATTAACCTCTTGAGCGATGTGCCTAACGACTACTTTGGCGTGGCAAGAACAACCACACCGGATTTAGGAGCCATTGAGTTTGTGCCTACCGGTTGTGCTGGTCCATTTGGTTTTGGCGTAGACAGCATCACTTCTTCCAGTGGTTTTGTAAGTTGGGATTCTTTTGAAAACGACTGGGTCATTGAATGGGGACCTGTAGGCTTCCTTCCTGGATCTGCAATTGGAAACCAAGTGGTTGCATCGACCAACAACATGTTTGAAGTAACCGGTTTCTCTTCCAATACATGTTATCATGTGTTTGTAGCAGAGGTTTGTAATGGCGATACCAGTACGTGGACGGGTCCTGTTACCATCTGTACTCCGAAGGCCAACGATGCTGCATTATTGGGTATTGTTCAACCAAAAGACCGCGATTGTGGTGCAGACCCCATGGATGTACAAGTAGAGCTGCGCAACAATGGCTTCTTCCCCATTACCTCAGCCCCCATCACCGTAGAAATTTCTGGTGATTTTGCACAAACCATCAACTTTACCTACTCTGGTAGTATCCCTAAAGACTCTTCCGAAGTCATTACTGTTGGTACGGCTGATTTCTCGCAAGGTGGAATCTTTGATATCGTTGCTTGGGTTGATCTTCCCAATGATGAGGATAGTCTTAACGATACCGCTTCGGTAGCAGATATTAGAATTGTTCCTGAAGAACCTCGTTTCGACAACCTTCCTTTCTGTGCTGGAGACGATTCTGTAACCATATTTGGTATAAACCTTCCTCAACTTGTCTCTTATGGCTGGTATGACCAAGCCACAGGTGGCACAAGGTTGAGCAACGCCGATACCATTACGGTAGCTGCTTCTCAATTGCCTAACTTATGGGTTGGCTACGACTCTGTACCCAATACCCCGGGTAATAGAAACTATTGTACGGCAAATGCAACTTCCACAACATATGGATATATCCAAAACGTTACTTTCGGAAGTATCAACCAAACGTCTCCTGTTGGATGTGGCCAACAGTACACCGACTACACCGATAGCGCATCAACTGCCGTTAATTTAGGACAAACCATTCCCATCAGTATTGATGTTCAAGGTTGTTCTGGTGGCGCTTGGACCCACTCAACCAAAGTCTATATTGACTTTAACGGCAATGGAGACTTTACCGACCCAGGTGAAGAAGTGTTGGTAGAAAGTCCGCACCAATACGGCATCGTTTCAGGTAATATCACCATCCCTATGAGTGCAACACCTGGCTTGACCACCACCATGCGTGTGGTGACTGTCGAAACCAGTCTTGCTACAAGTGTTAACCCTTGCGGAACATTTACTTGGGGTGAAGTGGAAGACTACACCATCGAAATCCTCGGTGCTGTGGCCTGTAGTCCTAACCGTACCCAGGTAGACATTACTGCCGACTCCGTACCGATTGCATCGTTCAGCTATACCGAGTTGCCTAACCTAGAGGTACAGTTTATCAATACCTCTACCCCTTCAGGCACAAACGCCACTTGGGATTTTGGACCTTTGGGAACCGCTACTGGCGATACCGTTACCATTGCCTTCCCAGATAAAGGCGACTTTACAGTTTGTCTCGAAGCCTCAAACTTCTGTTCTAGCGATAACACGTGTGAAACAGTTGCTGTAAACGGTATTGGTGTGCAAACGTTCCATGTCAACAACTTGAAACTTTTCCCCAATCCTAACCAAGGCCAGTTTACACTTACCTTTACGCAAGACTTTATCAGTGATGTATTGATTGAAATTGTCGATATGACTGGTAAAATTGTTTACACACAATTGACTGAAAACTTTAGTGGTGAATACGCACATACATTTGAAAAAGGTGCCCTTGCCTCTGGTGCCTACATGTTGCGCATTCGCAATGACAAAGGCGCTTCTGTAAAATCAGTTGTCGTGAACAAATAAATTCACAGTAACTCAATAAAAAAAGCCGGTCAATCGACCGGCTTTTTTTATTTTACATCTCTTTAAACACTAACTTTCCATCAGCATAGTCCAGCAAAATCACGCTGTCGTCGGTGACATTGCCCTTGAGAATTTCCTTTGACAATTCATTGGTGACACGCTTGAGTATGGTTCGTTTCACCGGACGTGCACCGTATTGTGGATCGTAACTCACACTTGCCAAGTAAGCCAAGGCCTCAGGAGATGCCTCCATCGTAATGTGGTTCTTTTTCAATTGCGCCTTTAAATGCTCCAGTTGAATACGCACAATATTTTCCATTTGCTGTTCACCCAATGGCGCAAACACAACCGTCTCATCAATGCGGTTAATAAACTCGGGACGCATGTGTTTCTTTAACACGTCTATGACCTGCTCACGGGCATTTTCCATGACCTCATAGCGATTTTCTTCGTTCATATCTTTCATCAAGTCGTTGAGTAAATCGGAGCCCAAGTTTGATGTCATAATGATGATGGTGTTCTTGAAATTTACCGTTCGGCCTTTGTTATCGGTAAGTCGACCGTCGTCCAAGACCTGCAAGAGTGTATTAAACACATCCGGATGCGCCTTTTCAATTTCGTCGAAAAGCACCACAGAGTATGGTCTGTGACGCACAGCCTCTGTTAATTGTCCGCCTTCATCGTAGCCAACATAACCCGGAGGCGAACCAATCAACCGGCTCACGGCGTGACGTTCCTGATACTCGCTCATATCGATGCGTATCAACGCCTTTTCCTCGTTGAAGAGGTATTCTGCCAAGGTCTTGGCCAACTCGGTTTTACCTACCCCGGTGGTTCCCATAAAAATGAAGGATCCAATCGGACGGTTTTCGTCTTGCAATCCTGCCCTACTGCGACGTACCGCTTCGGATACGGCCAATAGCGCCTCTTCTTGTCCAACAACACGTTTTCGCAAGTGGTCTTCTAACAACAGCAACTTCTCTCGCTCGCTTTGCAGCATTTTTTGCACCGGAATACCCGTCCAACGAGAAACCGTCTCCGCGATGTCTTCTGCCGTTACCTCCTCCTTAATCATGCGGCTGGTATCCTGAGATTTCAATTCAACCTCTAATGCCTTCTGCTGTTCTTCGGCATCTTTGATGCGGCCATAACGCAGCTCAGCCACTTTGGCATAATCGCCTTCGCGCTCGGCCCTATCGGCTTCTAAGCGTAAATTCTCCACCTCCTCTTTTAACCTCTGCAACTGGTCCACCTTGCCTTTCTCCATTTCCCAGCGACTGTTGAGCGCGTTTCGCTTTTCGTTGAGATTGGCCAACTCCTCACGAATAACCGCCAATTTCTTTTCATCTTTCTCTCGCTTGATGGCCGCTTGTTCAATCTCCAGTTGACGAATCTTTCTATCCAGTACGTCAATCTCCTCGGGTTTTGAATTGATTTCCAAACGCAACCTCGATGCCGCTTCATCAATAAGGTCTATGGCCTTATCCGGCAAAAAACGCTCGGTGATGTAACGCTCCGAAAACTCTACCGAAGCAATGATGGCTTCATCGAGAATGCGCACCTTGTGGTGGGTTTCGTATTTTTCTTTGATGCCGCGCAAAATGGAAATGGCCGACTCGGTATCCGGCTCTTCTACCAACACCTTCTGAAATCGTCGCTCCAGAGCCTTGTCTTTTTCAAAAAACTTCTGGTACTCTGCCAGGGTCGTTGCACCGACTGCCCGCAGTTCTCCACGCGCTAAGGCTGGTTTTAAAATATTGGCCGCATCCATAGCGCCTTCTCCTCCACCGGCGCCTACCAAGGTGTGGATTTCATCGATGAATAAGATGATGTTGCCTTCACCGCTGGTCACTTCTTTCACGACCGACTTAAGCCGTTCCTCAAACTCTCCCTTGTATTTCGCTCCAGCAATCAACGCTCCCATATCCAAAGCAAAAATCTGCTTGTCTTTGAGGTTTTCCGGTATATCGCCATTGATGATGCGGTGCGCCATGCCTTCTGCAATGGCCGTTTTACCCACTCCCGGCTCACCAATGAGAATGGGGTTGTTTTTGGTGCGGCGAGACAATATTTGCAATACACGGCGGATTTCGTCTTCACGACCTATAACCGGATCCAACTTACCATCTCGCGCCAATTGATTGAGATTTTTGGCGTATTTGTTTAATGCGTTGTACGATTCCTCGGCCGAAGCGGATTTCACCTTCTCTCCTTTACGAAGCTCTGAAATGGCTGTGCGCAATCCCTTTTCCGTTACCCCTGCATCTTTTAATATGGTGGCCGCTGTATCCGATGCCAGTAATATGCCCAATACCAAATGTTCTACCGCCACATAATCGTCGCCGTTTTTCTTTGCCTCTGCTTGGGCTTTGGTTATGGCATCACCTGCACCTTTAGAAAAATAGGTGTCGCCTCCTGTAACTTTGGGAAGAGACGATACACTTTTACTCAATACATTGGTTAATACTGGTAATTGCACCCCCATTTTACCCAAAAGAAAAGGCAAAACATCTTTGTCGTGCTGCAAGGCACTAAGCAAAATATGTACGTTTTCTACCGATTGATGATTTTCCGATTGAGCCAATACCTGTGCTTGCTGAAGTATTTCTTGCGTCTTAATGGTTAAATTATTTGTCGTCATAAAATTTTCTTTTTCTCCAACTCCGTCAATTTACATTCCAATGTAAAACACCTGACAAAACACGACAATATGACCGAAAAACATATCTATAAACACTTGTTTTTCTGTCATTTAGACACACACCTCACTCGAAACAACATATTGTGTGTCACGAAGCATTTACCAACAAAACACCCATAGGGATTCTCCTTTGGCATCCCTACTTTTGCGGAGCAAAAAAAACGGGACACATGCACACAAATTTTATAGAAGAATTGCGCTGGAGAGGAATGCTTCACGATATGACACCAGGCACCGAAGCGCAACTGAGCAAATCATCAACCGTTGGTTATGTTGGATTTGACCCCACGGCCGATTCCTTGCATATAGGCAATTTGGTTCCCGTGATGCTCTTAACTCATTTTCAGCGTTGTGGTCACAAACCCTTGGTTTTGGTAGGAGGTGCTACTGGTCGAGTGGGCGATCCGTCTGGTAAAGTAAAAGAGCGTCAACTGCTCAGCACCGACATTATCGAACAAAACCTCAATGCACAAAAAAAACAACTCCAACAGTTTCTCAACTTTGATGAGGGCGACAACAAAGCTGAGATTGTCAACAACTACGATTGGTTTAAAGACATCAACTTCTTAGACTTTATTCGTGATGTAGGTAAGCACATCAGCATCAATTACATGATGGCCAAAGATTCGGTTAAAAACCGCCTCGAAACCGGAATTTCATTTGCTGAATTTAGTTACCAACTCATCCAAGGATACGATTTTTACCACTTATTGACCAGCAAGAACTGCATGTTGCAAATGGGGGGCAGCGACCAATGGGGCAATATTACTACCGGAACAGAACTCATCAGACGCATGGGAGGTGGTGATGCTTTTGCGCTTACTGCACCGCTCATTACCAAAGCAGATGGCTCTAAATTTGGAAAATCAGAGGGCGGCAATATTTGGTTAGACCGCAACAAGACATCGCCTTACCAGTTTTACCAGTTTTGGATCAATGTATCCGACGAAGACGTAGTCAACTTTATGCCCATTTTTTCATTGAAATCACAAGAAGAAATAGCCGCATTAACTGCACAACACGAAGAAGCACCTCACCTACGCATCTTACAAAAAGCACTGGCCGAAGAAATGACCAGTCGCGTGCACAGCGAAGAAGACTTGATACA
>JAIUMB010000107.1 GCA_022565745.1 Cryomorphaceae bacterium
CATCGATGTTCAACAATTTGATATTGGCCAATCCGACCACAGAAAACGCCTCATTCAACTCAAAGAAATCGACGTCTTTGATATCAACACCTGCTTTTCCAAGCGCAATGGGCAACGCTTTTGCCGGCGCCGTTGTAAACCACTCCGGCTCTTGTGCCGCGTCTGCGTAACCTCTAATGGTTGCCAATGGCTCAAGCCCTAGTTCCTTTGCCTTTTCGGCACTCATCAAGATGGTAGCTGCAGCTCCGTCGTTGATGGTCGAGGCATTGGCTGCAGTAATGGTTCCTTCTTTGGCAAACACCGCACGTAAGGCGGGAATTTTTCCAAAATTGACGTTTTTATATTCTTCATCTTCGGTAAAGAGAATCGGGTCACCCTTGCGTTGAGGGATTTCTACGGGTACAATTTCTTCTGAAAAATCGCCGTTCTTCCAAGCTTCTGCTGAGCGACGATAGGACTCCATAGCAAAGGCATCCTGCTCTTCACGAGAGAAATTGTGATCAGTGGCACAGGTTTCTGCACAGTTCCCCATGTGACGTCCGCTACCGGCATCGAGAAGTCCATCGCGCAACATGCCGTCCACCATTTTTACGTCACCTAGTTTCTGACCGGTACGCATATTTCCAACATAATGTGGAATCATTGACATGTTTTCCATACCTCCAGCAACAACGATATCGGCATCGCCAGCCTTAATGGCTTGCGCCCCCATCATCATGGCTTTCATACCTGAGGCACAAACTTTATTAACTGTGGTACAAGGTACACTGTCCGACAAACCAGCCAACAATGCGGCTTGACGCGCAGGTGCTTGCCCTTCGTTGGCTTGTATAACGTTACCCATCAACACTTCATCGACAAGTGTGGGGTCCAATTTTATTTTATCTAAAGCACCTTTAATGGCTATGGCACCGAGTTGAGGCGCGGGAATAGACGACAAACTGCCGCCAAAACTACCAATTGGTGTTCTTACGGCTGCAACAATAACTACATCTCTCATTTGACTGATTTATTAAAAATGATCATTTTATTCGTCCGGCGAAAATACAAAACGCAAATGGTTATTGACGAATACACAAAGAGAATTAAGCTTTACATAGTATTGCGGCATAGTAAAATACCAATTCCAAAGATAAAAGGTGTGATTAAATGCCGATTTGCTTTTGCGTTAAATCCGCTTAACGGCGTTCATTGTGTTTGTGAAGGACCTCTTTTACTCGTGCAATTGCCAAAACAGGGTGTCAATGGTTGTTTCAACATTGTGGCGTCGACCTAAAGCAGGAAAAAAGTTAATTCCGGTCTTCTGCTCCAATTCTCTTATGGACATTGAATAACGGTAAAGCGACTGATGCTCACCTCGTTCGTTGGGCATGAGAAAAGCAATGCCCGCTTGGATACTGTCGTTATACACCAAAATGGCTTTATAAAAGTAATCGGGAACAGATACCTCGCTTTCTCCGATGGTCGACAAATCATCGCCTAAAAGCGGGCCTGTTACTACGTAAATCTTGCCAAGGTTATGTGCGTATTGACGAACATTTTGCTCCAATCGTTTCCAAATACCACGATTAAATGCCGGTACTTGCGGACTGACGTTTGAATAAAAGAACGATTCACGCATGGCGGTATCGTTAAACACCATATCTCCGGCAGGCACTAAGTGACCGCGGTCGTAGCCACTTCCACGATAGTCATTGTCGTTTGCCGTTCCGCCTAAAACAAGGGTGTCTACAAAAAAACGCGAGCTTCGAGTGGCCTCTCCAACAATCATATCGGCAGTCAGCTTGTATGCCAGCCACCTCGACTGCATGTGAACCGTGTCATATACAAAACAGTAATAGTTATGGCAAAGTACCGACTCTTCTTTCTCTATCTGTGGCCACTGCAGCTCTCCATAGCGCTTGATGGTACAAGCGTGTACCGCCACAAATAGAAAAATAATGAGGCCTATGGATGTACGTGGTTTCATTGTTAATTATGGTTGGTTGTGGTAAGACTGTTTTTGTTGGGTTGATGTACATTCTTTCAAAAACAAAAACCCAACATAAACACAGATCCAAAGTTATTTGGCGGATAGATTCCCAAACTGTAGCCCAAAGCCAGTCCTTGGATTTGAACGGAGATACCTGCTTTGGGAATGACTCCGCGAAACGTTCTATCGGAAACCAAAACCCAAGGGTTTTCTAGACCGCCAATATCCATTTGCTGAAAATACTGATATGAAAAGTAACTCAATCCCCCTAAAAAAGTGAAATACCCCGATCTATAGGCCGCGCCAAAGCCCACTTCAAAAGATTGTATACTAACTTCAGGGAGGAAAGTGCCTGAAATATTCATGTTATTGAAATCTTCTGGATACTTTATATCACCCATCCATGTGTTACCGGCGCTATTAAAAGAACTGGCCAATTCGAAATACCCGCCCCAACTTTCACCGACGTAATTGTAATGTAACCCAAAACTTGAGTTGGTTAAGCTTAATCCCGAATGTCCTATTCGTGGCAAGAACGTGGCCATCAGCATTGAGTTTTTAGCACGATGAGAGGACGCCTCACTTTTAGCCAGCTCAGGATCATCAAAACTCTTCATTGGATTCAAATTCACCAAAGAAACATCAACTTCTGCTGTTTCTCCTTCACTGATGGTAACACTTTTTCTCATCCCTCTATACTGAGGAGCTGAAATCTCTAAGACATATGTACCCACAGGCACTTCTCTATGCGCCCTAATGCCGCGCCAACGCATGTAAATGTCTCCCTGACTATTGCGCATGACTACCGCAGCATCAGATGGTGAGCAACGAAACAGCAAGGCACCCAGTTGAGGAACCAGCTCTACCTGTATTGATTCGCGTTGGTCTCTTTCCAACTCCACTGTTTTTGCAAAACTCGAAAAACCTTCTTTTCGCACTTCGATCACGTAAGTGCCGGGCGGCCTTTCTACGATTTTATCATTTAATTCTAGCTTTTCTCGGTTGATGAATACATTAGCATCTCTCGGTTCCAGATCAAGATTGATATAGCCGACGTTTTTTTCTAAATCAAAACGGAAAAGATTATCCCCATCTTCTTCCACATACACCGTTTGAATCTTGGGTAGATAATTTCTTCGACTCATTCTGATGGTGTAAATACCAGGAAAAAGAAATAAGTCAAAACCCCCAGAGGCATCGGTACTTCCCTTTTCATTATCGTCAATTTCCACGCGTGCACGGTCAACGTTGGCACGAATGCGCACAGGCTCCAAGGTTACTTGCCGCATGTTGTAAACGTAATTAACTTGCTCTGATGATATTAACAAAGACTCGTCTATGGAGCGATACCCTTCTCTTTCCAAGCGAATATTCACCATTCCCAATGGCACACTAACCGTTTGATTGATCTCTGTGGGAATATTGTCTACAAATAGCTTGGCGTCTTTTGGCTCTACTGTAAAGAACACCGATAACTCATCCTGCCCTTTTCGCTCCTCCACCATATAGTGAAATACATCTTTTGGATTGGGATTGATCAGCGCAATTCTCTGCTCTATAAAGCCACTTGCTGCAACAAAAAGAATCTGCCGCTGCGAACTCACCAATATCTCGTAACGATTGGCGCGTTGATTGTATCGCTGCTGGTTGATGCCCCCTACCGACGAACGAAAATCAAGGTTTGGTAAATTGGAATAAACCAAAACCATGGCATTATCGGGGTAAGTTGTACTTGCTTGGACAACCGATGTACCGTCAGCGTCACGTTCGGTAATATGAAACTCTTTTAACTGAGCACTAACGGCAAAGGTAAAGAGTGAAAAAAAAAGGATACAAATTTCCTTCATTGGGCAACATTAGATATTCTACATCTCATGAGATAGTCTAAATCCATAATTAAGCGCTCTAAAGTTTAAGGCAAAATGACGCCGATTGCTCACACGGCAGTTTCTTTCATTGTGTAAGTAGCTGCCTCCTCTTACAACTCTTGAAGTTGAACTTGAACCTGTGGAACCAATGGGATTAACCTGGGGGGCGGAGGTGTATTCTCTAAATCTGTCCAAACACCACTCCCAAACATTGCCATTCATGTCGTACAATCCCAATTCATTCGGTTTTTTTAAACCAACGGGCATCATGCTGTTACCACTATTATCTGCATACCATGCCACGGAATCTAAGTAATTGCTCCCGGCAAATTTGGTTGTTGTTGCCTTGTGTCCGCCACGAGCAGCATACTCCCACTGTGCTTCTGTGGGTAGTCTATAGTTTCTGCCCGTCATTTTGTTCAGCTCACTTATGAACGTGTTGACTTCATTATAACTCACATTATTTGCCGGACAATCCTCGCAGTGACTGAATCCACTGGGGTTTTGTCCCATAACAGCCACCCATAGTTTTTGCGTCACTACGTATTTGCTTATGTAAAATCCATCAAGCGTCACATTATGCGGAGGACTCTCGGCCAAATAACAGTCTCCATCTTGTTCTGCCGTACATCCCATTACAAAAGTCCCCCCCTCCACTTCAACCATACTTGCTTCCAAATCAATGACTGGCTGTGGTAATGGAACATGCTCATCGGGGTCAGTGGTTGTGTCACCCGGTAATGAAGGATGCTGAGGGGAGCCTACCTCACCCTCTAATAAATCCAAGTCTTTTGTACACTGGCTAAAGAACACCAATGACAACCCCGTCAACAAGAGAAATAAGTATTTATTCATTTAATTTTTATCATCCAGCAAAGCCAATCATCGGCACTTGCTTTGGAACCGTTAAAAACCTATTTAACAATATCAAAATCTCCCAACTTAATCACCTCCTTCATCGGCGTATCCTTTTCAGGCTGCCAAGCACGGACATGTATAAGCGGCTGGTCTTCATCTTCAAAATCAATCATTAAAAACAAATACCCTTCGTCGCCGTAGGTGCTTGAGCGCCAAGTTTGTTTTAAGTTAACCCCGTATATATCATTGTGATGACCGTGTTGTACAATTTCAATATCGTCGAAAGTTACGTTAACAAATGCGTTGCGACGGAATACCCCCCTTAAATTTTCCATGTATTGCTGCTTGTTAAAGCGAATCAATTCTACCTGTCGGTCGTCTAAGGAGGCCATACCGTCAAATCCACGTTCGGTTTCTTGAAGCACACGCCCAACAATGATGAGGGCATTCTCGCTAAAGGTCATTTCCAACATATCCAAATCCTTGCGGTTATAGGCCGTGCGAAAGTTTTCAATGAAATCCAAAATCATTTGTCGGCGACGAAAATCACGCAGGTCTCTCCCCTCTGCCAATAGATTGGAATAGCGATGTTGTTCTATACCAAAATAAACGTCTTCCAAAGCGCCTACGGCAGAAAAATTAAGCACCAATTCTTGTTCAACGCGATCCTTAACCACCACAACAGGTATTTGGCGCACCTGAAAACGGTTGCCAGGCAAGCGCAGTAAATTGGTAGTCATTCGGGTTTCTGTACAGCGAAACGGACTGGTTTGCCACAAGGCATCGACTCGGTCACGGGCATTGTCGGTAACATCAATATCGTCCCATTGAATCCCTTGCTCACTTGCAGAGGCGATATTGGCTGCATTGATGAACAATTGCGCATTGTTTTGCACGTTATTTTGAACAGCTGATCCATCCACATTGCGCAGGATGATTTGAGTTCGGTTCTGCGCCGTTGTACCTATCGTCATTAAAACCATTAATACCGCTATATAAAATCGACCCATATGGCAATTAACCCTTTAAATTGTTCTCCTACTTCGTTGAATGTTTGACCAGATTTTATGTCTGTTCTACCCCGATGATGCGGTGACAGGACATATTGCACCTGCTCGGTTTGGGGATCCACCAGCAATACCCAACAGGTGTTGGGGTTGACAAAATCCGTCTTATTTCCCCAAACCGCCAAGCCCCCTCTTCGCAACTGAGCCAAGACCTTTTGAAGCTCGGAAAAATGAGACAAGTTCTCAAAATGAGCGGCATGGGCACTGCTCAACTTCAAGCTGTTTTCTGATTCAGGAGGCGCTTCAGCATTCATCTGAACCACATCACCATCGATGGTTTTACGCACCGAGAGCGCTTGATTGTCATTAATCACCAATCGTATGGGCCCGGTTACATTCTCCCGTGGAACGCGCAATATCTGGTCATTAGACAAGCGTTGATTGCCCATTTCCCAAGAAAAAGACCGCGGACTAACATGGGCCAATCGCGGCGTTGCCACCACATGATCGGCTTGAAGCTCTGTCGTGAAATCAACGGAGATGACCTGTGAAAAATCCAACGTTATCGACATTGAGCGTGAGAATACGCGTAAGTTGGCCACCTCTTGCACTTCTGCGGGAATTCTTCCTGCACCAAACGTCAAATAACCATTGATGGTTTCTTTGGGTGCTGCGGGGCGCATAAATACGTGCAACATGCCTTGACCACCGCGAAAAACCGCACGGGCATTTAGTGAAGGAATGTGAAGGTTATAGTTGAGTCCAGGATCGGCGTTGGCGATACTGGCTGAAATGCTATACTGCTCTTCCATCCCCGCATGACCGGGGGTGATGGATTCAAAGTCAAATGATAAGCCATTGAGATGTTCGCGCAGCATCACCTCTAAATAGGTTTTAGCGTCGTTGATGGTTCTACCGTTGTGTTCCAATGAAATGGGCAAAGGCGATAAAAAGGTGTGCAAATAAGCGAAATACACATCGGTCATGCTATAGGCACCGATCATCTCTTTCATGGCCATCAACTCAAAGTATTCACGCACTTGCGTTTCCACAGCGCGGGCGCTGCTCTCCAAATCTTCCATAGCGATGTACACCAATACCGTAACCTCATTGTTTCGTCTGTTCTGGCTGCATACCATGTGACGCAAGCCCTTCAACCGTAGTGACGACACATTGGTGCCGGTGGAGACATAATCTTGGGTTACCTCACCGGAAATTTCTGTGGTGGTCAATGCACTCACCGATTGTACGGTGGTTGAAATTTGATTGATGAGATAATCCTGAGCCAACAAACGTGCTGATTCTTCGGACTCGGCCGTTGCCTTGGCACTAAAGTACAAGGCATCGCTGGTGATATCGTCGCAAGATTGCGCCTCAATGTGCCCGACCCCAATCAGAATCAACAATCCAAATATAAAAGACTTTACCATGCGCAAATCATCTTATTCTTAAAACCTCAGCGAACCTTTATTCCTCTGCCGTCAGGTTTTTCCATGTATTTGATAAACAGTTCCCGGACATTATCCGTAGGGATATACGCGTGCCATTCTACATTGGGTCGTTCTTGTTGATTGGCGTCAATAAAAAACATATGCGCGTAATCAAAGAATGCGTTTTCGGCGTAGAGCAACAGCATATCGTCTTGCATGCCCATCCAAAAATCCCAGCGTTCACCGTCAAGAGCACGATTGAGCTGGGCGGTGGTGACAATTGCCGTATCCTTTTTAAAGCCATATTGTGGAATGATCATCGTCCACGTTTTTGCCGTTAACCCATCGCTGTACTCTCCCCACAACTGTTGTAGTGCATTTCCCATGCCATAATTCACCACATCATCAGAAAAAAACGACACATTGTACAAGACCCCATACATAGTGTCATTAGGTGCACTGCGTACGATATTATTTGAGTGACCTTCAGCGGTGTCATCCGTATTTTCCAGCCGTTTCACCAAGGTCTTTCCCAGCTCAGATTTGTCCAATCCGGTATAGGCTTGAATATTGTTTTTAAACGCCACTTTATACCGTTGCTCATTGATGATCATTTCAATGGCAATGGTGTCGTTAGCAAAGTGCCAAGTCCAGCTTTCCTGCGGCGGCCAATCGTTGACAAAAGCAGACATATTGGGGTATGGCAGTGATTTAGTCAATACCACCCCATATTGCTCAAAGCGCTCGGACTGCACAAAGGCCTTGACCTTGTCTTCATTGAGCAAATAGCCTTGGGC
>JAIUMB010000108.1 GCA_022565745.1 Cryomorphaceae bacterium
AGCGGCCACAGCTCTCAGACCTTCGTGAATCTGGAGCCATCGAGCAAGATGCGGATATCGTGTCGTTCATCTATCGACCAGAGTACTATGGCTTGACCGATTGGGAAGACGGCAGCCCGTGTGATGGGCAAGCAGAATTGATCATTTCCAAGCACAGAAATGGTAGTTTGGATGACATACGCTTGCGATTCCAAGGTTCGCTTGCTCGCTTTAGCGATTTGGACGACAGTGGAGGCGAAATGATTTTACAATCTAAAATAAATGAAGATCAATACAATGACGATGACGACTATGGCGCAGGAGGCGGTTTGCCGGTTGGCGAAGACCCTCTTTTTTAAAGTGTTTATTCTGCTGATTATCAGCGGAACTATTCAAGCACGTCAGCTTTTAATTCCCATGGATAAGTCTGGGCAGCGACAACACCTCAAAGCCTATGGCATTGCCTTTTGGGTGTTGGAGAGTCAGCAGGACGTTTATTGGCTACTCAATTACCGTGGAGGAAGTTTTATGACGGATTACCGCAGTGATATCGAACGTGAATGTCGCGTAAGAGGTGTTGATTTTAAGGTAATTTCAGATGCTGATGCCGCAGCTATACTAGACGACATTGCCAGTCCGGAAAAAAACCAAGAAGCCGTCAAGCTGGAAAAGACCCCAAAAATTGCGGTCTACTCTCCCCCACACATGGCGCCTTGGGACGACGCGGTTACTTTGGTTTTGACTTACGCTGAGATTCCATACGATATTATTTATGATGAAGAAGTTATGAACGATGAGTTGGCCGGTTACGATTGGTTACACCTGCATCACGAAGACTTTACCGGACAATACGGAAAGTTTTATGCTGCCTACCGCAATGCCCCTTGGTACATCAAGCAAAAAAATGATCTTGAAGCGATGGCCAAGCGACTTGGTTTTAATAAAGTCAGTCAGATGAAACTCGCTGTCGTTAAAAAAATAAAGGAATTTACCGTAGGCGGTGGTTTTACTTTTGCGATGTGTTCGGCTACCGACACCTACGACATTGCCTTGGCTGCAGAGGGTATAGATATCTGTGAGTCTATGTTTGATGGCGACCCGGCAGATGCAAACTACAATAAAAAACTCGATTTTTCTAAGACCTTTGCCTTTAAAAATTTCACCTTGGTGACGAATCCTTTAGAATATGAATACAGCGACATTGACGTTACCAATACACGCAACGTCAAAGCTGAAAATGATTTCTTTGGGTTGTTTGAGTTTTCTGCCAAATGGGATGTTGTGCCTGCCATGCTCACACAAAACCATACCAGAGTCATTAAGGGCTTTATGGGACAAACAACAGCTTTCCGCAAGTCATTAATCAAACCAAGCGTAACCATATTGGGCGAAAACAAGTCGGCCGGTGAAGCGAGATACATTCATGGTGAGGTGGGAAAAGGTTTCTTCACCTTTTACGGAGGTCATGATCCAGAAGACTACCAGCACCGAGTTGGAGACCCGCCAACAGACTTATCGCTTCATCCAAACTCACCTGGCTACCGTTTGATTCTCAACAACGTACTCTTCCCTGCAGCGAGAAAGGAAAAACAAAAAACTTAGCGCAGTTTTAAAACATCCGTTGGGTTTCTACACACCACAATCTTATTCTTGTACATGGCAATAGGTGCTTTCAATAAATTGGGGTTGTTTTTTATGGCTTTAAACCACATTTTTGGTTTGTACTCGTGACCTCGATGTTTGGCCTGATATTCCGGATCAGCCTTATTGATTAGTTCTTTTGCATCGCATCCCAACATGTCAACCATAACTTCAAACATCGTAGCTGATATATCCATAGAGCTCACATCCTGTTTATTGATTTTGGAGCAGATGGTCATGGCATAAGGTATAACTTGTTTATCTCTAGGATGATTACTGTTATACAACAATGTTATTTCGTTATGATTTAAGTGCATAATATACCGTTTTTTGTTACACGACCAAGTTAGCAAATTTTTTCTAAATATGCATAACGAATTAATCTCAAAAAAAACACAACAAAAAGATAACGCCGCATAACTGCAAGAAAAGTAAATTAGCTTCATAAAAACAAAAACTATGTCATTCAAAACATTTGCATCATTATCAACTTTACTTCTAATTTTTAATCCATTATTTGGACAGTGGAAAAAGTCAGAAGTGTTGTCATCCGGGCCATTACTGGGGTATGCAGAAATGCGTGAAGCAGTCGTATGGATTCAAGGGCATAGAGAAGGGTTTGTATACATGACCTACAGTGACGGACAAACCACCAAAAGAAGTCAAGAGGTTTACTTAGAAGAAAAAACAGCCTTTACTGCAAAGCTATTGGCGACGGGTTTGGAAGACAATACGACGTATGACTACACCCTTTACTTTGACGATAAAGCGATAGAGATACCATATCAAACACAGTTCAAGACCCAAGCACATTGGATGTATCGGTTTGACCCCCCATCATTTACAATGGCTACGGGAAGTTGCTCATACTTTAACGAAACACGATCTGATCGTCCTGGGCGCTCATATGGTGGAGCATACGAAATCTTTCCTTCTATTGTAGAAAAAAAACCCGATCTCATGCTATGGCTTGGCGACAACGTATACCTTAGGCCATCTGATTGGACCAGTAGAAGCGGATATATTGAGCGTTATACCCATGACCGGGCAGTCCCGGAACTGCAAGAATTATTGGCCTCATGCCAACACTTTGCCATTTGGGACGATCATGACTTTGGTCCAAATGATGCTGGCCGATTTTTTCAAAACCGCGAGGTTGCATTGGAGATTTTTGATATGTTTTGGCCAAATCCGGTTATGGGCTTTGAAGGCAACAAAGGCGTTGTCACCTCCTTTCAATACAATGACATTCACTTTTTCTTGCTCGACAATCGATATTACCGAACACAGAAGACCAATAAGGGCGCAAACCAAATATTGGGTAAAGACCAGATTGAATGGCTTATTCAGGGGTTGAGCTACAGTGAAGCACCCTTTAAAATAGTAGCTGTAGGCGGACAAGTACTCAATTCGGCTGCGGTTTACGAGACCCATGCCGTGTTCAGCGAGGAAAGAGATTATTTGCTCAAGCGAATCAGTGAAGAAAACATCGACGGCGTTATATTTCTCACTGGTGATAGACACCACAGCGAAATCAGCAAGATGACCTTACCTAACGGAAAGGCGATTTACGACATTACTGTATCCCCACTTACATCAGGCGCCAATCAAAACGTTACTGAAGTCAATAAGCACCGGGTAGAAGGCACATTAATTCAGAAGAGAAACTTTGCGACCTTGGACTTTGCAGGGCCTCGTAAGTCACGTACACTTACAGTTAAGTATTTCGACGGTAAAGGGGAAGAGATTTTGACATACACGATAGAGTAAAATAATAAGCATAAAAAAAGCCAACTGTTTGCAGTTGGCTTTTTTATATTGGGTGGTGATGTTATTCACCAAAGTCATCAAACGATACATTCTCGGGAGGTATTCCCCAATCGTCAACCATTTTGATCACAGCGGCATTCATCAACGGTGGACCACAGAAATAGAACTCGATTTCTTCTGGTTCATCGTGTTTGGTAAGGTAATTATCGATAAACGCTTGGTGAACGAACCCAAGGAATCCGTCAGCATCGCGGTCATTGATATCTTTTGCTTCTTTCCAATTGTCTTCTTCTAGTGGTTCACTGAGAACGACATAGAACCTAAAGTTTGGAAATTCTTTTTCAATTTTACGGAAGTGATCGACATAGAACAACTCACGCTTACTACGTCCACCGTACCAGTAAGACACTTTACGATCGGTCTTTAAAGTTTGGAACAAGTGGAAAATGTGAGCACGCAAGGGCGCCATTCCGGCACCACCACCAATGTAAACCATTTCATTATCGGTGTCTTTGATAAAGAACTCACCGTAAGGACCAGAAATGGTTACTTTATCGCCAGGTTTACGATCAAACACAAAAGAGGAGCAAATTCCAGGATTGACGTCCATCCAAGTGTTTTTTGATCGATCCCAAGGCGGGGTAGCGATACGGATATTCAACATAATGATGTTACCTTCAGCCGGGTGGTTGGCCATAGAGTAAGCGCGGAAAATTTCCTCATCATTCTTCATCTTCAAATCCCAAAGATTGAATTTATCCCAGTCGGACTTAAATTTATCTTTACCGGCTGGATCATCGGGATGTGGTGCAATGTCGATGTTTTTAAAATCAACTTCAATGGGTGGTACATCTACTTGAATATATCCACCAGCTTCAAAGTCGAGGTGTTCTCCATCGGGAAGTTTAACCACAAATTCTTTGATAAATGTAGATACGTTGTAGTTAGAAACAACCTCACACTCCCATTTTTTAATACCAAAAATTTCTTCCGGTACTTTAATGGTCATGTCTCCACGAACTTTTACCTGGCAGCTTAGGCGCCAATTTTCTTGAACTTCTTTACGGGTAAAATACCCTTCTTCGGTAGGAAGAATTCCTCCTCCACCATCAGTGATTTGACACTTACACATGGCGCAAGTACCACCACCACCACAAGCAGAAGGGAGAAAGATCTTTTGATTAGACAGCGTTGTAAGCAGTGTATCTCCAGAAGATACTTCAACCTCTTCGCCATTAATGGTAAGTTTAACAGGACCGCTCGGAGCGAGTTTTCCTTTTACAAAAAGAAGTATACCGACCAGTGCAAAAATGATGATTAAGAAAATCAAAATACTGGTAACGATAACTGTTGTTGATGATAATAGAATCATAGTGAATCGATCAAAAAATTTACAACTTAATACCCATAAAACTCATAAAAGCGATCCCCATCAATCCAGTGATGACGAATGTAATCCCCAAACCTCTCATTGGACCAGGAACATTGGAATAGCGAATTTTTTCGCGAATGGCAGCCAAGGCTACGATGGCAACAAAAAATCCTACACCACTTCCTAAACCAAACACAGAAGCTTCTGTAATATTGCTGTATGAACGCTCTTGCATGAAGAGTGACCCTCCCAGGATGGCACAGTTTACAGCAATCAAAGGAAGAAAAATACCCAAAGAGCTGTAAAGTGTTGGAGAAAATTTTTCCACAACCATTTCCACCAACTGAACCATGGAGGCAATAACGGCAATAAATAAAATGAACGTTAAAAAGCTAAGGTTCACATCGGCATACTGCTCACCCAACCAAGTTAGAGCGCCTTCAGCGAGCACGTAATTTTCTAATAGGTAGTTGATCGGTACAGTCATACCCAAAACGAAAATTACAGCAGCTCCAAGTCCTAGTGAGGTTTTTACCGTTTGGGATACGGCCAAATAAGAGCACATTCCCAAAAAGTAGGCGAACACCATGTTTTCAACGAAAATCGCCTTCGCAAATATGTTAACTAATTCTTGCATGACTTGTTTAGTTTTCTTCGATTAATTTTCTGTTATAAGAACGCTGCACCCATATGATGAGCGCCACTGAAATAAGCGCCATAGGCGGAAGCAACATCATCCCGTTATCGGAATAGAAGCCTCCATTAGACATATACCATGACTCAGGTATGAGTTGGATTCCCCAAAGTGTACCCGTTCCAAAAAATTCACGGAAAATGGAAACCAAAATAAGGATGACACCATAGCCGGCAGCATTACCCACGCCATCTAGGAAGGATCTCCATACACCGTTGCCCATGGCAAACGCTTCAAAGCGCCCCATGATGATACAGTTGGTAATGATCAATCCAATAAACACTGATAATTGCTTACTGACATCAAAAAGGTATGCCTTTAAAACTTGGTCTACCAAAATAACCAGTGCTGCAATAACGGTAAGCATCACAATGATACGTACACGTTGAGGAATCATGTTGCGCAATAAGGAGATAATAATATTACCCGCTGCCATAACAAAAACCACACTCATAGCCATAACGACGGCTGGTTTAAGCTGAACAGTAATTGCCAAGGCCGAACAAATACCCAATACTTGAACCGTAATGGGGTTATCATCGTTCATTGGATCCTTTAAGAGCTTGCGGTTTTTCTTAGAAAACAACGGCTCTTTGTCTTTGGTTTTATCTACAGTTTCTGTACTCATAGTCGTTAGTTTTATGGTAAATTATACTACTTCCTCTTCAGATTCGCCGCCTTCAGGAATATCGATTTGATCATCCTCAGTTGGATCATCAACTTCAATCTCTTCTACAGGAAGATCTTGCTCGTGTTTGCTAGAGCGTGCTTTGAGATAATCCACATATCCGGCCAAACAGTTTTTAAGCATGTCGGTAACACCATCAGACGTTACCGTACCACCAGAAATACCGTCAACTTCATGCGGTCCAGATCCGCCACCTTTCTTAACAACAACAGATTTAAAGACGCCCTCATCGTTAAGAATGTTTTTATCTTGAAATTGATTGTAAAAGAATGATTGATTGATTTCTGCACCAAGACCAGGGGTTTCTGACTTATGGTCGAAGTTGGCCCCATAAATGGTGGAAGCATCTTTCTTAAGTGAAACAAACCCCCAGATGGGCCCCCAAAGTCCACCACCGCGCAATGGGATAACGAAAAACGTCTCACCATCCTTTTCTGCCACATAAAGTGGATTCTTGCGGTCTTCGAGAGGTTTCTTAACTTCATCAGCAAGTACAATCTCTAAGGGATGCATGCCTTCAACAACCTGTCCGTTTTGTATAACAAGTTCTTCTACGATGTACTTATTATATGCCTCTTCAGACTCGGCTCTTGAAACATCAATATTTACTGACTTTAAAATGTTTTGCCAGCTTTCTTGCTTAACATTTTCAGCTTGTCGAGGTTGTAGCGCTGTAGCTGCTAACGAAAGTAATGCAGCGACAACGATAACCATGACGGCTGAAAAAATGAACGTATATGAATTACTGTTGGTATCCATTGGTTTAGGCTTTTGCGGTTTGAAGTTCTGCGCGTTTCATACGACGCTTGATATTTCCTTGTACGACATAGTGGTCGATCAGTGGTGCAAACACATTCATCAATAGAATGGCTAACATGATTCCTTCTGGGTAGGCAGGATTGAAAACGCGAATCATGATGGCAAAGAAGCCCACTAAGAATCCGTAAATCAACTTACCTCTTGCGGTCTGTGAGGCCGATACAGGATCAGTCGCCATAAACACTATACCAAAGGCAAAACCACCCATAATCATTTGCTGCCATGCTGGAACAGCCATAAAGGATTGCTGCTCTGGCGATATGGCGTATTCGGCAAATAGGTTAAAAATACCGCCCATAGCTAATGCACCGAGAACACCGGACAACATAATTTGCCATGACCCAATACCAGCCAATATGAGAATAAACGCACCGATGAGAATCATAACAACTGAGGTTTCTCCAACACTTCCTGGAATAAAGCCTAAGAACATGTCCATGGCACTGTATTGCGTCGTTCCAGAGGTGGCAAGGTCGCCCAAGGCCGTAGCTCCAGAAAACCCATCCACTACAGATTGGCCTTCGGCAGTTGACGTATTGATCCATACTTTGTCGCCAGACATATAAGTTGGATAAGCAAAAAAGGCGAAAACACGAGCGGTCAGGGCCGGGTTTAAAATATTCATACCCGTTCCACCAAAGACTTCTTTACCGATGACGACGGCAAATACCACGGAAATGGCCAACATCCACAATGGCAAATCAACCGGCATAATCAATGGAATAAGCATACCCGTTACCAGATATCCTTCGTTGATTTGGTG
>JAIUMB010000109.1 GCA_022565745.1 Cryomorphaceae bacterium
AATCGCATGCGCTCTGACATGCGATAAATCGCATGCGCTCAAACGTAAAATCCCGAATACGTATTAACGTGTTCGGGATTTTTAAATGAGCGAGAAACGGGACTCGAACCCGCGACCCCGACCTTGGCAAGGTCGTGCTCTACCAACTGAGCTATTCTCGCGATTGCGGGTGCAAAGATAAGACGCGTTTTTAATCGTGCAACTGTTTTTAGAAAATTTTCCCAGTAATTTTTAGTTGTGATCGCGTACACCTATTCAGAACCTTCATGCTGCTGTCTTTTGCTTAAAGCGATGAAATTATTTTTGAGGCACATACGTGTGAGGGCCATTGATTAATAAGACACAATTTAAGGGTGTTATTTTTCTGAATTCCCTATAGACAGACTCGTTTATATCGCCTATTTTTGTCGGCCAAACACAAATAAGTTTTGTCAGAGTCCATTGTTGTCATACCCACGTTTAATGAATGTGAAAACATTCCTCACATCATCAAGGCTGTATTGAATTTGCCGGATGGCTTTGACGTACTTGTGGTAGATGACAACTCCCCCGATGGTACGTCAGAGGTTGTGAAGGTCATCTCTGAACAGTTTCCCGATCGGGTTCATTTGGAAGTACGCGCTGAAAAATCCGGATTGGGAACAGCTTACTTGCACGGGTTTCGCTGGGCGTTGGATAGAGATTACAAGTATATCTTTGAAATGGATGCCGATTTCTCTCACGACCCTGCTGATTTGCCACGTTTATTGGAGCCAATCAAAGCAGATCGCGCCGATTTGACTATTGGCTCTCGGTATATCAAAGGCGTAAACGTGGTCAACTGGCCCATGAGTCGGGTGATACTTTCTTATTTCGCCTCAAAGTATGTTCGTTTTATTCTGCGATTGCCCGTAATGGATACCACAGCAGGGTTTAAATGTTATCGGCGAGAAGTTTTGGAGCGCATTGATTTTGGAAAAATTAAGTTCGTTGGCTATGCTTTTCAGATTGAAATGAAATTTACCGCTTGGAAAATGGGATTCCGAATTGAAGAAGTGCCGGTGATTTTTACCGATCGCACAGTAGGAGAATCAAAAATGTCACATGGCATTATCAAAGAAGCGGTTTTTGGCGTATTGCTGCTTCGTTGGAAGTCCTTATTTAGGAAGTTCAAATAAACCAAAACACTAAACACTACTCAAACAATAAAAATGGAGAAGTACCTGCTCATCAAGAATGCGAAGTTGGTTAATGAGGGTGACATTAGAGAATGTGATGTGCTCGTTAAGGGCGAGAGGATTGACCGCATTGATGATTCTATCAGTGCGCCCAATGGCAATTGTCGTGTCATTGATGCCAATGGAAAATATCTTTTACCTGGCGTTATAGACGATCAAGTACATTTTCGCGAACCAGGCTTGACACACAAGGGAGATATTGCTTCCGAATCGGCTGCGGCTGTTGCCGGAGGTATCACTTCATACATCGAGCAACCCAATACGATTCCTCAGGCGACCACCATTGAAAAATTAGAGGAAAAGTATGCTTTGGCAGACAACAGGTCCTTTGCCAACTACGGCTTTAACCTCGGCGCTACCAACGACAACATCGAAGAGATTTTACGTGCCAAAGATTCACGAGCTGCGGGCATTAAGACGTTTATGGGATCATCTACCGGCAATATGTTGGTCAACGACTTGGACGCTCTAAATCGCTTGTTCTCGGAATCGCCGCTCATGATCATTACCCATTGTGAAGACGAAGAGACCATTCGCAGGAATACGGAAGCATTTCGAGCGCGCAATGAAGTGCCCAAGCCTGAATGGCACGCACAAATTCGCTCAACAGAAGCCTGTGTGAAATCCTCTCAATTGGCTATGGATCTCGCCAAGAAACACGGTTCACGCTTGCATATTTATCACATTTCTACCCGTGAAGAAGCGGAAGCTTTTGACAACAGCTTGCCCTTGGAGAAAAAGAAAATTACGGCCGAAGCCTGTATTCACCACCTTTGGTTTACCGATGCCGATTATGCCACCAAGGGAAATTGGATCAAGTGGAACCCGGCGGTAAAAAGCGAGGACGACCGCGCTGGTATTTGGAAAGCCTTACTCGACGATCGCATCGATGTGATTGCTACTGATCACGCGCCACATACCAGAGAAGAAAAGGACAAAAACTTATGGGAAAGCCCTTCGGGTGGACCACTTGTGCAGCACGCCCTTCCCGCCATGTTTGATTTTTTTGACAAAGGATTGATTTCATTGGAACGAATTGTTGAAAAAATGTGTCATAACCCAGCCATTCTCTTCGGTATCAAAGAGAGAGGCTTTGTGCGCGAAGGTTACTTTGCAGATTTGGTTTTGGTTCATCCCAGCACGCCCTGGACAGTCAACAGCAATAATATTTTATACAAATGCGGTTGGTCGCCATTTGAAGGCACCAACTTTAAAGCAAAAATCACCCAAACCCTTGTTAACGGTCATTTGGCTTATGACAATGGGAGGGTTATAGCTCAACCTCATGGGAAAGCACTTGATTTTATTCGCCGTTAGCCTTTTGCTAACTTCTTGTAAAGTACCTCCAGTACAGATTCCTGAGGATGTATTGGACAAGGAGACCATGGTTGACCTGATGGTTGATGTTCACTTGGCAGAAGGAGGTAGAGCAGGTGGGTCTAAAATGTACAATGAAGCCCATATTGTTGACTTCTACGAGGCCATTTACCTAAAATACGGCCTTGATAAAACTTCATTTGACCATTCGTTTTCATTTTACAACCAACACCCCGAACTGATGCTTGAGGTGCACGATAAAGTGATTCGTCGATTAAATGAAATAGACGCGCAGTTAGAGAAATCTAGAGATGTTTCCTCTGATTCTTTACATTTGCAAAAGGAAGAGTCCACAAATAACGATACAGTAGCCCAAGATACGGTGGTTGCTATTGAACCGATTGAAAATTAATATTATGTCACAAGGAAGCGTAACGTTAAACGTTGATAGCCATGTAGGAACCATTGAGTTCTTTCACCCATCAAGCAATGCCTTGCCAGGCGCTGTTTTACAAAAATTAGCCGATACCATTACAGAAGCCGATAAACATGATGACGTTAAAGTCATTGTTGTGCGCTCTGCCGGAGATCGTGCATTTTGTGCCGGCGCCAGTTTTGATGAATTATTGGCCATCGACAATACCGAAGACGGACTCAAGTTTTTTAGCGGTTTTGCCACGGTGATTAACGCCATGCGAAAAACGTCAAAGCTCATCATAGGTCGCGTGCAGGGAAAAGCCGTTGGCGGAGGTGTTGGGGTTGCTTCTTCTTTTGATTATTGCTTTGCTACCAAACACGCGGCGGTAAAGCTCTCTGAATTGGCCGTAGGTATTGGGCCATTCGTCGTTGGTCCGGCGGTAGAGCGCAAGGCCGGCTTGAGCGCTATGAGTGCCTTGGCCATCAATGCCACCGAGTGGAAAGATGCCGAATGGGCGCGTGAGAAAGGCATTTATAACGACGTCTTTGATACGACTGAAGACATGGACGCGCATATACAACAATTAGCAAATAAATTGGCTTCATCCAATCCTGAAGCCATGAAAGAGCTAAAGCGAATTTTTTGGGCCGGAACAGATCATTGGGACCAGCTACTGGCCGAACGAGCAGCCATTAGCGGTAAATTGGTGTTGAGCAATTTCACCAAACAGGCCATTACCAAGTTTAAATCCAAATAATATACATCTATTAATATTTGTTTGATCATGAAGACGCTTTTGCTTTTTGTTGGGACACTCTTTCTAAGCATAAACTGCATCCACGCACAAACAGAGGCCGAAACAGCGCAGAAGCTTCGAGAACAAGCAGAGAAAATTGCAGAAAAGGCTAAGCAAGATACAGGCTGGACAATCAACGGGTCTTTTTCTGTAACCGCCAGTGCCATAATGTTGCAAAATTGGCAAGCAGGTGGCGCAGATGTAGCAGCTGGGGCAGCCATTTTTAACCTTACGCCAATCTATAACAATGGTAGATCCAGTTTGATTACCAACTTGGTAATGGCATATGGCCTTAACCGACAAGATGGTGTGACCTTTAAAATGGATGATCGAATCGATTTTCAAACCAATTATAATTACAGATTTAGCGATAGCTGGAATGTGTCTTCACTCATAAGTTTTAGAACACAGTTTGATGAAGGCTTTGAAAGTCCTGGTTCAGATAATGTAATTTCCGATTTTCTCGCACCTGCTTACTTGGTTTATGGTTTGGGGATGACATATAAAAAAGGCAGCAAACTCATTCTTTATATGTCCCCTGCTACGGCTAAAAACACTTTTGTGTTGAACGATTCCTTATCAGCACGTGGCATGTATGGTGTTGATCCCGGTGAGCGTTTTCGCTTTGAAGCGGGTGCCTATGTCAATGTGCTTTATCGAGAAAAACTAAACGACCGTATAAACTTTCAAACGCGGTTGGATTTGTTCTCGAATTATTTTGAGAATCCCCAGAATATAGACGTTAATGCCGAGATATTATTCTTTTGGAAAATCACCAAGTTCTTGAGCTTTAACGCAGCTTTAAACTTGCTTTACGATGACGATATTATGATTCCAGTAGAGCGCGCCGATGGCACGATGGGTGAAGGGCCGCGCACTCAGCTAAAATCAGTCCTTGGTGCGGGCTTTGCTTGGACCTTTTAGCTTTTCCAACCTGTTACTTCCGGTGGATATATTCGCTGAGCGGAGGGCCTTTGCGCAAGGCTGACCTCTATCATCTTCTGTTTATTTATATGTATTGATGATTTAGGTCATAATTCCATCCAAAAGGTCATTTTACCTTTGTCATGTAATTGGAATTAAGACCAAGGATGAGCAAAGAAACGTATGATGATGAAGCCTTCCGCGATTCGGTTGGGTTTATAGATGAATCTGGTAAGCGAAATTTTATATATCCAAAGAAACCCAAAGGCGACTTTACGAAATACCGTACGTGGTTAAGCTGGGGGCTTTTAGCGCTTCTATTTGCCGGGCCTTTTATCCGTATTGATGGTCAACCCTTTCTTTTACTCAATGTATTAGAGCGCAAATTTGTCATTTTGGGTCAGGTTTTTTGGCCGCAAGACTTTTATTTGCTGGTAATCTTACTCATCACTTCGGTGATTTTTGTCATTGTTTTTACCGCGGCTTTTGGCCGAATCTTTTGTGGCTGGGTGTGCCCACAAACCATTTTTTTAGAAATGGTATTTCGCAAGTTAGAATATTGGCTTGACGGGGGTCGCGGTCAGCAATTGCGCATCGCTAATATGCCTTGGAATGCTGAGAAAATTCGACGTCGATTGGTAAAGTGGAGCATCTTTTTCTTGCTTTCATTCGTCATTTCTAATGTGTTTTTGATGTATTTGGTCGGCAGTGAAAGGGTGTTGAATATGGTGGTGGAAGGCCCTTCGGAATATATGGGTACATTTACGGCCATTTTGATTTTTAGCGGGGTGTTTTTTGGCGTGTTTGCCTGGTTTCGCGAGCAAGCCTGTATAGTGGTTTGTCCGTATGGCCGACTGCAAGGGGTGCTGCTCGATTGCAACTCCATTGTGATTGCCTACGATAAAGTGCGCGGAGAATTGCGCAGTCGGTTTAAGAAAAATGAAGACCGTGAAGCGGTAGGGAAAGGCGACTGTATCGATTGTAAACAGTGTGTACACGTTTGTCCCACCGGAATCGATATTCGCAACGGTACACAGTTGGAGTGCGTAAACTGTACGGCTTGTATCGACGCCTGTGATGACATCATGGATAAAATCAACAAGCCAAGAGGATTGATTAGATACGCATCAGAAAACCAGATTTCCAATAGTGAAAAGCCGCGGTTTACGACGCGACTGAAACTTTATACAACCGTTTTGTCGGTGTTACTCATCGTGATGGGAGGATTGTTGTTTGCCCGTTCAACCATGCAGGCCAATATATTGCGCTTGCCCGGTTCAAACTATAAAGTTGATGCCGAGGGTTTGGTGACCAACTTGTATCAGTTTAAGATTGTCAATAAAAGCACCGAAACACAACACTTCACCATAGAAGCTGAAAACTTGCCTGAAGCCATAGTACAGCCAGCGGGTAAAAGCGAACTCACGGCCGAGGTGCAAACGTTTGCAGAAGGTATCCTTATCGTGAGCATTCCACAAGAAGTACTAAGTAGTTCTAGAGAAACCATCACCTTGCTTATTCGCTCTGAAGATGGTCGTATTTTGGGCAAAACCAAAATAGGTTTTCCAGGACCAAAGAACAGGTAAAAATACTATGTTATGACAAAAAAGCAATCTAGATTTCGTATGCATTGGGGCAACTCTATCGCATTGGTGTTTGTGTTATTCGGAATATTCATTGGTGTTTTAGTAGTTGGCACCTTGCGCCAATCAACCGATTTGATTGAAGAAAACTATTACGAAGCCGAGGTGCAGTACCAGGGTCGTATGGAAGAAATGCAACGTGCTGAAAACCTCAACCCCCCTGTATCTCTAACGCAGAACAATAACCGCCTGATCATATTCATTCCTGGATCAGATATTCAAAACGGAAAAGCTGTTTTCAAGCGAGTAGATAATATTAAGCTTGACTTTGAAGCAGAGCTCGTTGCTGGCGAAACGGTATTAGAAGGCAATGGATTGGTGCGCGGCAACTGGATTGTAGAAGTGAGTTGGGAAACAGAAGGTCTCCGCTATTTCAAAAAAATGACCCATTACCAAAAATAACATGTACCTCGCTGCAGCATTAATTTTAGGCTTTATGGGGAGTGCGCACTGCGTAGGTATGTGCGGACCGTTGGTTTTGGCCATGCCCTACGGAAGAGGTAAGCGTAGGTATTTCAACATGGCCGTTTACCACCTCATGCGTGGTGTTATGTACGCTTTGATGGGACTTCTGATTGGATTGCTCGGCATTGGTTTTCACTTGGCCGGATGGCAGTCGCCCATTTCCATTGCGGCCGGCTTGATGGTAATTGCCATTGGGGTATGGCAAATGCTGCGCAATGGCAAGTTTAAGGTCAATATCAAGTCGCAAATGGTATTTAAATGGCGGCAAAAAATATTGAATCATTCCGGTGGGATGGGCAAACAAGCATTACTGGGTTTTCTTAACGGTCTGCTTCCATGCGGATTGGTGTACACGGCTTTGGCAGCATCTATTGCGGCCGGTGGTATGTGGGAGTCTGCCTTGTTTATGTTTTTATTTGGCGTGGCCACCATTCCGGCGCTTTATATCATTGGGGCGCTCCCTACTTTGTTTCCTGGTTTCAAACAAAAGAGTCTGCAGCGCTACATTCCCGCCGTGACCATCATTGTCGGCGTGTTATTTGTTTTAAGAGGCATGGAGTTGGGCATTCCTTATCTCAGTCCGCCCAGTGAGGCGCTCTCTGTGGAGAATCCAGCGTGTTGTAGCAAGCCGGTTGGAGAGTGAGTGGGTTAGTTTGAGTGTGGATAAGGTTTGTTTAGGTGGTTAGTAAGAAGTGTTATAGACAAATGTTAATGTCATCAAAGGTGTGCATATCCTTGCTATCCATTACCGGACTAAAATTTGATTTACATTCCAATAAAACTTGACTGTATGGCGTTGGTCCTTCTAAAACCAACTTGGCATTTTCACCGATGTCCCAGA
>JAIUMB010000110.1 GCA_022565745.1 Cryomorphaceae bacterium
AAGTGATTGTATGTATCACGGAAGGTATTCCGGTAAAAGACATGATTACTGTTAAGGAATACATCAAAGCCTACGACTGTACATTGATTGGCCCCAATTGTCCTGGAGTAATTACTGCCGAAGAGGCTAAAGTGGGAATCATGCCGGGTTTTGTTTTCAAAAAAGGCAATATTGGTATTGTATCAAAGTCTGGAACTTTGACTTACGAAGCAGCCGACCAAGTGGTGAAAGCTGGTTTGGGTATCACTACGGCCATCGGTATCGGTGGTGACCCAATCATTGGAACCACCACCCTTGAAGCAGTAAAGTTGCTTATGAACGACGACGAAACTGAAGGCATTGTCATGATTGGCGAAATTGGCGGGAACCTCGAAGCTTTAGCCGCAGAGTGGATTAAAGCCAATGGCACCAAGCCCGTTGTTGGTTTTATTGCTGGTGAAACAGCACCTGCCGGTCGTACCATGGGGCACGCTGGAGCAATTGTTGGCGGAAAAGACGATACTGCACAAGCCAAGAAAGCCATCATGCGTGAATCGGGAATTCATGTTGTAGATTCACCAGCAGAGATTGGCACGCGTATGGCTGAGCTTTTAAAAGTGAATGCCTAATTACATTCTGGTGGTCATCCTCCGGTTGACCCCATGAGCATCTCTTTAAATCGCCTTACAAGCTTTATTTAAATGACTTTATATAATGAAAGCCGAAAGTTTTTACTTTTGGCTTTCGTTGTTTTTAGGTATCTTCGCCATAATCAGAAATACAATCAATCAAGCACATCATGTCACTACCTCCCGAAATAGAAAAAAAGCTCTCCTTGCTGGAAAAGGAGAACAGAACGTTGAGAAATGAAACATCCTCAGCCAAGGCGTCCTCCTCAACCGCAAAGAGTGTTGCTTATTTAATGAGCATTTTATTTTTATTTGCAGTGGTTTTTATCGCTTGGCTCTGGCGGGATGAAGGCAAACTGTTTGGAGCAGAGAAATCTTCTGCTGCAGATACCGTTTATGTTGAAGTGGAGGCCGAATTGCCGATTGAAAAAACTTCACCATGGAACAAAGGCTTGTTTTTCTGTGTACAAATAGGGGCGTATAAACAAGTTGACCTTTCTCTATACTCCGAGAAATATACCTTTTTTCGTTATCATCTTCAAGACGACCTGTACAAGTATACATTAGGGATATTTTCTACTTACGAGCAAGCCCACGATTTTCGCAAGGAAGTTCAGCGCCTTGGTCTTAAAGATGCCTTTGTTCAAGCGATCTATAATGGAGAAGCCATACCTATAGAAAAAGCTCTGGAAATGAAGGATTAGAATACTCTTTTTTTCTTTGAATACCTCCTTCAATATTCCCTTTGTCAAATGTATATTTGCCCTGCTTATCCAGAAAGACGGAGGGGACGGCCCTGTGATGTCTTGGCAACCGCGCAGTTAGCGAAAGGTGCCAATTCCGACCTCTAATTGAGGAAAGATGAGCGGTGGGGTATCTCTTAGTATCTCATTGATTTCATCACCTTCTTTCCGGATAGTGTTTATTTGTAAATGAAAATGACAAATCCGGTAATGACGAAGACAACAACTACACTTCCTATAGATTTATTGGTCAAGGAACGCATCCTTGTACTAGATGGGGCCATGGGCACGATGATTCAGCAATATAAGCTGGAGGAAGACGATTATCGTGGAGAGCGATTTAAGGCGCACCCCGATTCGTTAAAAGGCAACAACGATTTGCTGTCCATCACCCAGCCACACATCATCAAAACCATTCACGAAGCATACTTTGAGGCCGGTGCCGATATAGCGGAAACCAATACCTTTAACAGTACTTCCATTGCTCAGGCCGATTATGGGTTAGAGGATTTGGTATACGAACTGAATTTTCAATCTGCGAGGTTGGCGCGAGAAGCTGCAGATTTGTTTACGGCTCGTCAACCCGATAAACCAAGGTTTGTTGCCGGAAGTATTGGCCCTACCAATCGCACGGCATCTATTTCTCCAGATGTAAACAATCCGGGCTATCGGGCTATTTCGTTTGATGAATTGAAATGGGCTTATCGCGAACAAATCACTGCACTTATCGATGGGGGGGTAGATTTGCTTTTGGTGGAAACGGTATTTGATACCTTGAATGCCAAAGCAGCCCTTAATGCCATTGAAGAGGTTTATGAAGAAAAGCAACTACGATTGCCCATTATGGTCTCTGGCACAATAACCGACAACAGCGGAAGAACGTTATCTGGACAAACGGTGGAGGCCTTTTTAATTTCCCTTCAGCATATGCCGTTACTGAGCTTAGGACTCAATTGTGCGTTGGGTGCTCAGCAGATGTTGCCACATTTAAAGGATTTAGCTAAAGCAGCGCCTTTTTATGTCAGCGCACACCCCAATGCAGGTTTACCTAACGCCTTTGGTGAATACGACGAAGATCCAGTTCAAATGCGTGCCAATATTCGTGAGTTTTTGCAAAACAATTGCATCAACATCATCGGTGGATGCTGTGGCACAACACCAGAGCACATTCGCTTGATCGCAGAGGAATCGGCTAAGTTTAAGCCTCGTGAACCCAATGAAAAACCGAAGGTGTTGCAGCTTAGTGGACTGGAGCCCTTTGAACACCGTGAAAACATAAACTTTGTCAATGTTGGTGAACGTACCAATATTACAGGGTCGCGCAAGTTTAAACGTCTCATGGTAGAAGAAAAATATGAAGAAGCTGTTGAAATAGCACGCCAGCAAGTGGAAAACGGCGCCCAAATCATCGACGTAAACGTAGATGATGGCATGCTGGACTCCGAACAGGTCATGCAGGATTTCTTAAACCTCATGGCCGCAGAACCGGATATTGCTCGTGTGCCTATTATGATAGATTCCTCTAAGTGGACGGTATTGGAAGCCGGTCTTAAGTGCGTTCAAGGCAAGGCCATTGTCAACTCAATATCTCTTAAAGAAGGAGAGGAGGTGTTTATTCAACAAGCCAAGACCATCAAGCGCTACGGCGCGGCTGTTGTGGTTATGGCCTTCGATGAAGTGGGACAAGCAGATACATATGAGAGACGCATTGAGATTTGCAAACGCGCCTATAAAATTCTAATCGAGCAAGTAGGTTTTCCGCCACACGACATCATCTTTGATCCAAACATACTGACCATCGCTACAGGAATGGATGAGCACAATCGCTTTGCCATTGATTTTATCGAAGCTGTTCAATGGATAAAAACCAATCTGCACGGTGCACGTACCAGCGGTGGAGTTAGTAATTTGTCCTTTAGTTTTCGTGGTAATGAGCCCGTGCGCGAGGCTATGCATACCGCGTTTTTGTACCACGCCATCAAGGCCGGATTGGATATGGGCATTGTTAATGCCGGACAAGTAGGCGTATATTCCGATATACCCCAAGACCTACTTGAGCATGTAGAAGACGTCATTTTTGATCGTCGTTCCGATGCTACCGAGCGAATGATTGACTTTGCCGCGCAATTTACTGGTACTACACGTAAGCAGGAGAAGGACATGAGCTGGCGGGAGCTACCCATTCGAGAGCGACTGACCCACAGTTTGGTCAAGGGTATCGACGAGTTTATCATTGAAGATACCGCCGAAATGTACAAGCAACTACAAAACCCGTTACAAGTTATTGAAGGGCCACTAATGGACGGGATGAACGTAGTGGGCGATCTGTTTGGTGAAGGGAAAATGTTTTTACCTCAGGTGGTGAAAAGTGCACGGGTGATGAAAAAATCGGTGGCGTATTTAGAACCCTTTCTACTGGAAATGAAAGCAGCACAACCTACCAGTAGGCAAAACAAGGGCAAGGTGCTTATGGCTACGGTGAAAGGTGATGTGCATGATATAGGCAAAAACATTGTGGCGGTGGTGCTGCAGTGCAACAATTACGAGGTTATTGATTTAGGTGTGATGGTTCCTGCCGACAAGATTTTGGACACGGCTGTTACAGAAGGTGTGGACGTCATTGGATTGAGTGGATTGATTACACCATCGCTTGATGAGATGGTTAGTGTGGCGAAGGAAATGACGCAACGCGGCATGAATTTACCTTTATTAATTGGCGGCGCCACAACCAGCAGAGCCCATACTGCTGTTAAAATTGCGCCAGAGTACCAAAATCCCGTGGTACATGTTTTAGATGCCTCACGCTCTGTACCCGTAGTTTCCAGTTTGCTCAGCGAGGAGCAACGAGATTCCTTTGCCGATAACATCAAACAAGACTACGATCGTTTGCGCGAGGGTTTTTTGAAAAAACGGGATGAGAAGCCATTGGTTGGTATTGATGATGCGCGTAAAAAAGCCTTGGCAATTGATTTTGAAATGGAAAAACCACCGCAACCCAAGCGTGTGAACAGCATTGTAGATTGGCAGCCTGACGTGGATACCCTGCGGCCATACATCGATTGGACACCATTTTTTCAAGCGTGGGAATTGCACGGTCGTTTTCCGAAAATATTAGAGGACGAGCTCGTTGGCGCCGAAGCTAAAAAACTTTACGACGATGCCTTAGTTATGCTTGATAAATTAAGTCAAGATTCACGCATTCAAGCCCGTGGGGTTAGTGGTATTTTTCCTGCCACACGAAAAGGAGACGACATAGAATTGAGCGGCGGAAAATACACTGTGCATACGTTGCGTCAGCAGCAACAAAAAGCAGCAAAAGCAAACAACCACGCTCTGGCCGATTTTATCGCTCAATCCAACGATCACTTGGGGGCGTTTGCCGTTCATATATTTGGCGCTGAGGAAGTGGCTAAGGTTTACGAAGCTGAAAAAGACGACTACAACGCCATCATGGTTAAAGTACTTTGCGACCGTTTGGCTGAGGCCTTTGCCGAGTATTTGCACGAGCGCATTCGACGAGAGGAGTGGGGCTACGAAACAGAAGAGGCCTTATCCAACGAAGACCTCATCCGTGAACGCTATCAAGGCATTCGTCCGGCACCAGGTTATCCAGCCTGTCCCGATCACCTTGAAAAACCAACCATTTGGCAGTTGTTAAGCGTAGAGCAACGTACCGGCGGTACGTTGACCGAGTCCTTAGCCATGTCACCTGCCTCTAGTGTGAGTGGCTGGTATTTTGCCCACCCAAAAGCCAAATACTTTGGGGTAGGTCGCATTGGTAAAGACCAAGTGGAGGACTACGCCAAACGCCGAGGTATGTCGGTAGAGGATGTGGAAAAGTGGTTGGCGCCGGTATTGAATTACTGATGGCACTTCGGACGCTGTGAACACGAGATTGCGATTAGTATAAGCCCAAAATTTTTTGTCTTTTGTGGTTTTCGCAAGTTGAAAATTTAGCGGCAACGAAATTCAGCGTGCATCTGTGATTCATGTCGCCATCTTAGTTTATGGCCAGTCTACTTAATTTGAATCAAATCAAACATTTCTAGTATCGAAAAAACCAATGCTACCACCAGCACCCGCTTTGTCCACACAAAGGCCTTGGGGTGATAGAGAACGTAGCGTGCACCAATCCAAGCGCCTGCAACTTGTCCTACGGCAACAGTGATTCCAGCTTTCCAGTCGATGGTTGATGAGAAGGCAAAGACGAAGAAAGGTGCAGTGGCCAATACCAAGCCGAGGATCAGTTTGATGATATTGGCATCCTTGATGCTGTAACGTGAAATTAGAACAAGAAGTGATAGCATAAGTATGCCTACACCCATTTGAATAAACCCCGTATATACGCCGACGAAGAAAAACAACACATATCCCAGTTTACTCCTTTTCGGTCGATGAGGATCGGTGGAGATGTTCCAGCGTTTTGGATCTAATAAAAAGGAGGCGAGCAGGAGTACCATCAAGACACCTATGATTCGCTTGAGCAAGATTTCATCGATGTCCACCGCAAGGAAAGCGCCTAAGATGCTACCGATGATGGAGGGGATAAACACCCATTTGGCTTCATTGTAGAGCATGCGGGTTCGCTTGGTTTTGCGCAAACTCACTACCGAAGTGATGGTTTGCAGAAAGGCACCAACACGGTTGGTTCCGTTGGCTAAAGTAGGGGGTAGACCGAGAAAGATTAGCGCACTCAAGGTAAGTGCAGAGCCGTTTCCCGCAACGGTATTAATGATACCCGCACCAAATCCACACAAAATCAAAATGACAATTTCCCAAGTCCCTAAATCAATTTCCTGCATCATGCTTAACCATTTTGTTTGCTAAAAATCAACAATATATTTTATTGGTTGCTGGTGCTTTTAAGCCAGAATTAAAAGCTTGGAATCTGTGCTGAAGTATGTTTGTCACCGTAACAATCCTAAGGCAGCTAAGGTACGGTAAAGGTGTATTTTTTGACAAGGATCAAAAAAGTGTGCATTCACTCTAACATTTTATTATCTTAGCGCATTAAATTTACATTGTCATATGGCCAGTAAAAAACCTCTTGTTGTTGGTATTACAGGTGGTATAGGTAGCGGTAAAACCACAGCTGCTAAAATATTTGAAAGTTTGGGGATTCCCATATACATTGCCGACGAAAAAGCGCGAACGTTAACAGCACAAAATTCGGAAATTTTGTCCTACATCAGATCGACATACGGCGATGAAGTCTTTGACGACAATGGTGATCTAATACGTAAAAAACTTGGGGAGCAAGTGTTTGGAGACAAGGAAAAGCTCAAGGCGCTCAACGAAGTGATTCACCCAATTGTGAGCAAAGATTTTAAAGAATGGACTGCTCAACAAGACGCCCCTTATGTTTTGAAAGAAGCCGCGGTATTGTTTGAATCTGGTAATTACACCAATTGTGATTACGTGATTTTGGTGGTGGCCCCAAAAGAAACCCGAATTGAACGCGTGATAAAGAGAAGTGGGTTAACCCGTGAAGACATTGAAGCCAGAATGCACCACCAATGGTCTGACGACGATAAATTGGCATTGAGTGATTTTGTTATACACAACGACGATCATCACGAATTAATGCCACAGATATACGACATTCATGAAGATATTAAACGCCTCGCAAATTCGGGCGGTTGATGCTTTTACAATAGAGCATGAACCAATTTCATCCATTGATTTAATGGAGCGGGCAGCTATGCAAGCCCTTCGTGCCTTGCGCAACATTAAGTCTCATGGTCCTTTTCACATCGTTTGTGGAAGAGGAAATAACGGTGGTGATGGATTGGTTATTGCCAGGCTTCTCTACAATATGGGTGAGCAAGTGCATGTCTATATCCCTTCATTTACCGATAACGGGAGCGACGATTTTTTTGCTAATCTCAAACGGTTAGAAAAAATAGGTTTATCGCCCAAAAGAGTGGCTACAATACCTGATAATGTAGAAGGTACGATTGTGGATGCCGTATTTGGAACTGGTGTTGATCGTCCGCTGGAAGGAAATTATAAAAACTACATTCAATCCATTAATTCTGCCAAGTGTTTGGTGGTATCTATAGATGTGCCTTCCGGACTTATTATTGATCACGATACTTGCCAAGACCCAGAGGCAGTGGTTTATGCCAATTACACCCTTACATTTGCCCAGCCCAAGTACGCTTTTTTCTTTCCCGATACCGGTCGATTTGTTGGCAAATTCATCATTATTGATATCGGATGGTCAGTCTCAGGAATGCAAAAGCAATCATCGAGCATCAC
>JAIUMB010000111.1 GCA_022565745.1 Cryomorphaceae bacterium
ATGAATATGAAAATATCTGCCACCGATGTCAAGAAATCAACCAATGCTGATTTTTCCATGACCATACCGGAAGGTTACCAAAAAAAGAATGCCGATCAGCTCAAAAACATTATGCGATAGGATTATGACTTTTGGACAATGCGGTTATAAACAGCAATTAAAGTCCCCAAACCCATCAATATACAGCCAACCCAGAGGATATTAATCCAAGGGAAAATTATGGCTTTCAACACCACAAACTCCTCATCATCGTCCACCTTGGTTTTGGTCTTGATGAGGAGTTTGTTTTGTTCAACCTTCACATCATCGAAGCGGATTTTTATTCCTGCTTCCTCTACAATTTCTTCATGATGAAAGTCCATATTGTCTTCGATGGTGTATTTGGGTCTTACCATATAGGTGTCACCAGTAGTTGCTACCAACCTCAAAACCGCCTCTACCGTTAATTTTTTTACGGTTTTGTCTTGATTAAACACCGGTTCAGCCACCACGCTATCGAGGATTAAAAAGTGACGGTTTACAATAAAGGTGTCCCCTTTAGCCATCAAAAACTCCATTTCCTCACCGTACCCTTCATCATCACCGCGTTTATCCATATCGGCCGCGTAGGTCAAGTGTGTGAATATGTCTTTGTGAAAATAATGGCGGGTACTTGGCTCCGCAACCAGTCCCATTTCTTCGTTAATCTGAAGATGTGGCTTTAACGTAAAGTCCAATTCGTATTCGCCCTGTTCATTCAAACGCAAGTAGTCCATGAAATAGTAACGACGATGCGCAATTTGTTCAGTCCCTGTAAAAGTAACAAAGTAGTCTCCCATTTGTACGGTGTCATTAAGCTCAACCAGGAGGTTTTCGTTACTGGGAAAGTTTTCAGAAAGATGGACAGGGCTTTTGCTGATGAACTTTTTCGCACCATTGCTTACCAAAGAACCTACGAGCAAAAGACCAAAGCCAACGTGCGCCATTGAGGAGCCACTAAATCTGAATTTTGCTTTGGAAACGGAAATCCAGTAATCGATATTAGCAATAACCACGTACCAACCAGAAAGCAGGAGCAATAAATAGAGCACATTTTTATAGAGACCAAATGGAATGGCAAACAATAAAGTCAACAACATGGCCAATGCTAAGGAGCGAGCCAAAGGCACCCATGTCCATTTCAGTCTACTTTTTCTGTATGACAAAAATTGTCCCACTGCCATCAAGAAACCAATGGCTATGGCAAAGGGGATTTGCCAGGCATTGTAATGAGCAATCTCATCGGTGGGGGGTGCCATTTTTTTGGTTAGCAATGGCACAAATCCTTCAGGACCAATCAACTTGTCAATAACCGGAATACTGGTAGAGAAAATGATTTGGAAAGCGGAGACAAACAGCAGCAAAGACCCCACAAACATCCAAAATTCTCTCGACCAAAACTCTTCATTGCCACTACCCTTGGGGATAGATTTAAAACTGTAGAAGTAAAATGCCAAGGGCAATACAACAAAAGTAAACAGCAAAAACAGCAACTGGCCATTTAGTCCTAGGTCTACAAATGAATGCACAGAAGTATCCCCCAACACACCACTACGGGTTAAAAACGTGGAGTACAAAATGAAGAAAAAGGAGAGAATGATAAACAAATACATAGAATGAGCCGCACCTCCTCGATTGCGTTCTATCAACATCAGGTGACCTGCCCCAACGAGAATCAACCAAGGCACCAAAGAGGCGTTTTCCACGGGATCCCACGCCCAAAAACCACCAAAGCTCAATGCTTCATAGGCCCAAGCGCCTCCCATTAAAATACCGGTACCCAAGATTGAAATGCTAAAAAACGTCCATGGTAAAGCTGGTTTTAACCAAGATTTGTGGTCTTTACGCATTAGTCCGGCCATGGCAAATAAAAATGGCACAACCACACTGGCGAACCCCAAAAACAAAGTTGGTGGGTGAATGGTCATCCAGTAATTCTGTAAGAGTGGGTTTAGGCCGGTACCATCAGCAAAGGCCTCAATCTGTTGCAGGTAATCCGGAAGACGCGTCCAGGGCAAAGCAGCGTTCTCTGGCATTTCACGAATAAGCACAAATGGGCTTAAACCAATTTTAGTTCCGGCGATGTAAATACCAAGTATCATGGTTACCAATATCCCCTGTACCACTGCTAAAAATCCGATAACTGGAGCTGTCCATTGCTTGGCTGTGAACAGCAAAATCAATCCAAGTACGCTGTGCCAAAACATCCAAAGCAAAAAGCTCCCCTCTTGTCCTTCCCAAAATGCTGAAAAAACAAAGCGTTTTTCTAAGTCGAGTGACGTGTGCTTCCATGCATAATCGTATTCAAAATAGTGACCAAGTAGCATGAAAAACAAAAGACCTACCACAGCAAAAATACTCACTGCATGCAGCGCAAAAGCATACTTACCCCATTTGATGAGTGTATTGTCTTTACTGCGCGACAAAAACATCATCAATGCAGAAAAAATTGCTGTAACCAATGCAAGAATAACCAAGCCTCTCCCCAACTCCCCTATCCAGGTAGCTTCACCAATGTATTCCATGTGTCATTTTTTTTGAAAAAATACCAAACGCCTTAAAAATTCACTTATTCATTACCAGCCATGGTGTTCTGTTCATTGTATTTAGATGGACATTTGAGAAGAATCTCGTTGGCAACAAAACCAGTATCTGTAGCAAACCCCTTCATGGTAATATCTTCCGAACGCTCAAAATCCTGAGGTTTGGGTTGGTGGTAAAAAACTTTACTGCGATTGCCCTCTTTATCTAAAGCGTAAAAAGTAAATAAGTTTTGTCTCGCGTTATAATTCATTTCGCTCTCCTTATCGAGTTCACCTATGACGGTGTAGGTTTGTCCGGCATTGACTTTAGCCGATTCAAAATCCATGTAAGTACTCGAGTCCGACAAAGTGGCTATAACCACGCCGATGCTTAAAAATACAATAACCAATGCGATGATATGTGTTTTTTTCATGACTTTTCAATTAATATGCGTCACGGTTTATTGTTCGTGAAACACGTTACTTTTCTTCATTATTAACATCCCTTTCTAGCTTACCTACTTTTCTGTCGACATAAATCAAGTAACTGATTAAGCCGGCAAAAATGACCAACATAACGGCGACGACCACGTAGATTTTCCCTTCGGCTCTAAACGTATCTGCCATAGGAATTTCTGAGTCTTGAGCAAAAAGCAAAGCCGATGGCGTTATTAGTAAAAACACAGCCGCCATTAAGGCGCGAAAAGTTATTAATCGTTCCATTGAGATTGATTCAATTTATTTTGCAGCAGACGCATACGCACCTGCAAAGTGTAAATCCAGTATCCGATGAGAAACCATCCGATCACTGCCGGATAGAATACAATTCGCATGTTTTTATCTAAATCGTACGAACTAAACGCCGGATTACCACCGCTACCAGGGTGTAAGCTATCGGTTAACCTGGGTAAAATCTGTATAAAAACAATCATCATCACAAAGGCAAAGATGTTGTAAACCGCTGCGATTCTCGCCTTTTTTTCTGAATCATCTATGGATTGACGGAGAATCAAATAGGCTGCGTACCCTAAGAAACTAACTGCTGCTCCATTAAGTTTAGGGTCGTTTACCCAAGGTTTACCCCAGGTGAAATTGGCCCAAATCATACCTGTTAAAATGCCTAAAGTCGCCGTTACCATCCCCACCTTTACCGCAAGTTCAGCACGTATGTCCCACAGGGGCTTTTCTGTACTCAGATAAGCAATACTCGAACTTACCGAAATGGTAAACAGAAATAGCATCACAAACCACATGGTGACGTGAAAATACAAATTGCGTATGCTTTCATTGAGAATAGGCAAACGGGGCACCGTTCCGAGAAGACCGGCTACAATCGTGTACCCAACCAATAAAACCGCCAAAATTTTCCACCAATCGCGACGTAAAACCATCGTGCAAAATATTTGCGCAAAATTACGGCACAACAATGTGTTGGCCATTATCCAAAGTCTGCTTTACGTGCAAAATAAGTTTTTGCTATGATTTGCAAAAATCAACGTCAACAGAGGCCATTAAAATCACCATTAATGACCGCTTTGTACTTACTCCTTCCAAAGAAATGGAAAGAGGATAATGCTCAATACAAAGGTGGTTACAGATAATCCTCCTAAGGCGATAAGATATGGCTGCGTTTCTGAGAATTCAGCGCCAACCATTGCACGTGCTGATCCCGCCAATAAAACCAAAAGAATGGGCAACATCAAAGGAAAGCCCAAAATGGCCGATAAGGCTGGGTGGTTTTTTACCTTTACAGAAATGCCATTTATCAAGGTGAGTACGCCCGCAAAACTGAAACCAGCCAGCAAACACAATAGAAAAAAAATACCGTTATGAAATATTACATTACCCAAAAACACCGTGAATAAGAGCCAATTTAAAAGGGCCAAAAGACCAAAAATCACAGCATTAAATATGAGTTTAGCCATCATCAATTCTGCTGGTGAGCATAAGGTATAAAAATAAAAATACCTACCCCCACTCTCTCTTTGAAAGCTTCTAGAAGATATAATCATCGCACCAAAGAGATAGGTAATCCAAAACAAGGCAACCCAAACATCTGGACGAATGATGGCGTTAAACACCAAATAGACAATATATACCGTCGACAATAGATACAAGACCATCGACAAACTTTGAAACGGTTGACGCCATTCCAAAAGCACATCTTTTTTTACAAGGGCTAAAATTCTTCGGTAATTCACTCGGCAAAGGTAAAGCAAACTTCATTTCATATTTTTGTGCGATCAAAAACAATTAACCTTATTCTGAGTTTTAGAAGACCTAACAACAAACATCATGTTTAAAATCATCGGATCCCTTTTATTAACCGTGACCTTTTTAGCCTGCTCGCAAAAGGAAACAGTGCAAAACATTGAATTAGCTATGAATACAAGCAACAACCCTTCTTTTTACGACTTTAGTGTCACCGATATTGACGGCCAGCCATTTGACTTTTCACAGCTCAAGGGCAAGCGCGTGCTGATTGTAAACGTTGCTTCCAAATGCGGTTATACCAAACAGTATGAGCAATTACAAGAGCTTTATCAAGAGTTGGGAGGTGAAAAATTTACCATCATCGGATTTCCCGCCAATAACTTCATGAATCAAGAACCGGGAACAGAAGAGGACATCAAGGCATTTTGTCAAAAAAATTATGGTGTCACCTTCCCTATGATGAGTAAAATTAACGTCAAAGGGAAAGACATTCATCCACTTTACAGCTGGCTCACCGAAAAAAACAAAAACGGCGTAAACGATTTTAAGGTTAAGTGGAACTTCCACAAGTTTCTTATCGATGAAAACGGAGTGGTTGTTACCGACCATCCTTCCTCAGTTTCTCCTATGTCTGAAGAAATCGTTTCCTTTGCCGAAGGAAAATAAACATTGACTCCATACATCATCGATTCCAAACCAAATGACAAACAAAGTAGACGTACTAGCCATAGGCGCGCATCCTGATGATGTGGAACTTGGTTGTGGCGGTGCCATTGCCAAATTTGCCGCTGAAGGGAAATTAGTGGCCATTCTCGATCTGACTAAAGGCGAAATGGGTACAAGAGGCTCCGTAGAAAAACGAAAAGAAGAGGCCGATGCCGCTGCCAAAATCCTTGGTATTTCCCATCGGGCACAGGCCAACTTACCCGACGGGTGGATCAGTAATGACAAAGCCTCTCAGCTGGAAGTCATCAAGTGGATTCGGTATTTTCAACCAACACTCTTGCTGATTAATGCGCCAACAGATAGACATCCCGATCATCCACATGCCGCCAACTTGTGTTTAGACGCAGCATTTAAATCTGGTTTAAAAAATATTGTCACCGAGCACTTGGGGCATGTTCAATCTTACCATAGACCAAGGTCAGTTTATCACTATATTCAGTTTTGGAATATTGAACCAGACATCATCATGGACATTTCTGGCTACTTAGACAAAAAACTTGCCGCGGTAAACGCTTATGATTCTCAGTTTTTTAATCCCAACAGCGACGAACCAAAAACAGCAATTTCTTCCAAAAACTTTCTTGATAGTGTTACTTATCGCGCCCAAGACATGGGTAGACTTATCTATAAAGATGCTGGAGAGGGATTTATTAGAGCACAGCCTGTAGGATGTAAATCTCTCTTAGACTTGTTTTAATCAGATAATTTCTTTTGTGCAACACGAACGTGTTCTGATTTTTGAACACCTATTTACTTGGTATCAAAAAAACATGTTGACCAAGGGCTGCACTCATTAAACTAAGGAAATCAAGCCCTTAACACAGTTACTGATTTATACCTTTTTGACATCCAAATCATCAAACCGACTCATGACGGCCTGTACAACCATTTTTGACAACGGTTTGTCCAAAAGCGCTTGAATATAAGACGTTTCTTCAGATTGTCGTGCATCGGAGCCATCAAGTGATGAAGAAACCATATACACATGAACTCCTGCCAGCACATCAGCAAAGGTATCGTTTAGAAGCTCAAGCATTTCGAACCCATTCATAACCGGCATGCGGATATCTACAAACATCAAGCGCAAATCTTGAGGTGAAGTGCTCAAAAATGCTTGCGCTTCTTCCATAGACTGAGCCGAAAAAACTTCTGCCGTTGGCACAACCGATTGTATCATTTTTCTATTGATCAATAAATCAATCGGGTTGTCGTCAATAATTAATACTTTCACATTTGTTACTTTAACAATTCAATGAGCAAATATAGCGTTTGATTGGTGTATTTTTTGATATTTAACGCGAAAATTTACAAGTCATTTATGTTGAAAAAATACCTCTTTGTTTAAATCACATTAGAATCAAATTAGAACCATCAATTCGGATTGATTTTTGCAGAGAGATGAACATTTTAAAGCGTATCACGAATATGTAAAAGAACATCAACTCATATGCTAATTGAGAGCAAAAGATTTTGATGCTCAACGATTATTACAATAATTCAAAACAAAAAACGTCCACGCGTCCAATGTTAAAGCACACCATTTTCGCCTTTCTCATCTTTACTTCATTTGTTACTGTGGCACAATTGCCTATTAACGATATTGTTTCAGATGACATTTTTACTGAAGAGCCTGACACCAATGAGCGTGTTCAGGACGACTTACCCGTGGTGGAAAAACTTAAGTACATCAAGCAACCTGGACTAGCAAATGCCGCTTCTAAAATATATTCCGCCGATCGCAACTATTCCATCAGTGGTTTTTTAGAGCTCAATAATGTCAACTATTTAGGGACAACAGACCCTGATATCGTTGATCAAGACCTTGAATTGGGCTATACTGGCCTATATCGCCTGGGTATCTATTTCGGATATAAAATCAGCGATCGATGGATTTTTAATAGTGAGCTACAAGCCGAATTCTTGCACGATGGTATAAGGGCATATGACGGTGAGTTTAACCTTGAATTGATGATGGACTACCTTTGGAAAACCGAATTGAGTTTTCGCTTTGGTAACTTCCCTATGCCCTTGGGGTACGTGAATGTGATGGAAGAACCCA
>JAIUMB010000112.1 GCA_022565745.1 Cryomorphaceae bacterium
AAGCATCATCAACGCCATCTCCAGCGGACTAAAAAACACCGGGTAGAGAAAAAGTTGCGTACTTTTGTCATATCGATACATTAAGCAATCATCACCTATTAACATGCCTGAATACAAACACTTAAGTCACGCCCTCATTATTCTCATCGGCTCGGTTTTTATCTTGTATATCGGGCGTGATTTGCTCATCCCCTTTGTGTTTGCCTTGTTTATCTGGTTTCTGATTAAGCAGATTCGGATCAGTATAAACCGTGTTGCCTTTATCAAACGTGTATTCCCAGAGTGGCTGAAAAACATTGTTTCCTTCTTGGTCATCCTCTTGATGATCAACTTCGTGATCAATATTGTATACGCCAACTTCCTTAAGCTATCCAATTCCATTGACGTCTATATGGCCAAGGTGGACGACATTATTGGCAAAATCAACGAAACATTCAACATCGACGTGATGAACTCGCTCTACCTTCACTATGAAGACTACAACATGAGTTCGTTTATTTTGTCTTTGTTCAACTATTCAACCGGCTTAGTGGGCACTATTTTTATCATTGTTGTATATGCCATTTTTATCCTATTAGAGGAATCGACCTTTAAGACCAAACTCGAAAAACTCTTACCCCAAGCCGAGGCTTACGAAGAGCAGTTTAACTTGATAAAAAAAATAGAATATGCCGTGTCCAAATACCTCGGGTTAAAAACACTGATTTGCTTGATGACCAGTGTGCTGAGCTATTTCGCCCTCATTTTAATTGGGGTAGATTTCCCCGTGTTTTGGGCATTTTTAATTTTTATCCTCAACTATATCCCCATTATCGGTTCGTATGTAGCTACATTTTTACCCGTATCCTTTGCACTATTGCAGTTCGGCAGCTTCCCTCCTGCCATTTTTGTTTTGCTTTCGGTGGGCACCATTCAACTGGTCATCGGCAACTTCATCGATCCACGCATAATGGGCAACAACGTCAATCTCAGTCCGCTGGTCATCATTTTTTCATTATCCTTTTGGGGGGCTGTTTGGGGCGTTATCGGCATGTTCTTGAGCGTGCCTCTGATGATCATCGTTTTGATCGTCTTCGCAAAAATCCCTCGTTTTCAGCCACTGGCCATTTTGATGTCGCGCAATGGGGAAATATAAGTTTACACATTTGCTTGTTTTTTAATCGCGCGAAACACAACCATTGAACTTGACCGACAGTCTCCCAAAAACGTCCAAGCCGCATTTTAATAAGATGTGTGTTAAAATTGCAAGATTATGACTGACTTACGTTGAACTTTATGGCAAGCCACCTGATTATCATTAAGCGTACATTTGAATCCTAACACGCCTCCTTATGAGTGAACATTCGGCTTTTGAAAATCAATCTTTAGAATCTACATTTCTACCCAGTTTTCAGGGCATACCAACTGAGCGAATTGAGAAAAAATACTTGACTGTGTTGCTTATTCAAAAGGCCATCCAATTCGCCATTGTACTTGGCATTTGGTTTGGTGTTTATCGCTTTAATCCGGAAGTGGCCATTATGCCTGGAACACTCATTCTCGGAGGTCTCCTCACCATTTGGGCCATTTCTACGGTGTTTATTCTCGTGGTTTTTCCCACCCGAAAATTTCTGGTTAGATCACATGATGTCACCTATGAATACGGGAGACTGTTTTACACGGTAACCACCATCCCCATCAACCGAATCCAACACGTAAGTTTGGGGCAAAGTCCTCTTGAGCAACTATTTCACTTAGCGCACCTAAACATTTATACCGCCGGGGGAAATCAAGCGGATCTTACATTGCCTGGATTAAAATACCAAATCGCCGAAAATCTAAAAGACCACCTCTTGTTTTTAGCAAAAAACCCGGACGAAATAGATCTGGCAGTCGAAAAACAAATACATAAAGCAGAAAGTGAAGATGGATTGGTATAGCCCCAACCGACTCTCAAGTTTTGCCTTGGTCAGTAGTCCACTCATGTTTTTAAGGCGCTTTTTTAGATCAGCCTGGGTAATCTTTATTCCCGTACTTGTGAATTTTAATTGGCAAATGCTATGGTATTTACTTTTTATAGTTATTGTCATTTCTGTTATTGCCATCGTACTGGGTGTCGTGTATTATTTCAACTATAAGTATTGGGCAACCGACAAAGAAATCATTGTACACGAGTGGTTTTTTCGATTAAAAAAAATTAGTGTGCCATTCGATCGAATACAGTCTGTATCACTGGAACAAACGTTTTTGCAAAAAATCATGGATGTGTATCAGGTAAAAATTGATACGGCCGGAAGCTCAAGTGATGAGGTAAACCTTAAAGCATTAGACATCGAAGATGCACTAGCGTTTAAGGCTTTTATACAGGAAAAAACAACCCAGAACATTGAAGAGAAAACAGTGCCCGTTCACACAGATGAGTCAGCGCCATTGACACAAACACATGCCGAAAAAAAAGGAAAAACCTTGCTGCATCACAGCTTTGGTAAATTGATGCTCGTTGGCCTGACTGTTAATCACTTAAAGTCATCCGTCTATATTTTCATCGGTATATTTTACCTCCTCCAAGTGACAGAGCGCCTGCATCTTGAAAATTACGCATTTGAACAAATTGCGGAGTCTGGTGTGCAATTGGGCTCCTTCAAGCTTTGGTTACATTTTTTGAGCTTGTTTGTAGCGATTAGTCTATTGACCTCATTGGTATCAACCACGCTTAAATACTACAATTTGACCCTAACCGATTTCGGAAAATACCTGGTAGCGCGTCATGGATTGCTAAAAACCTCGGAAGTACACCTACGCGAGCGAAGAATTCAGACCTTTAGCTTGGTTCAAAATCCGCTGCAGAGACTCGTAAATTTTAAAGAACTTCGATTTAGGCAGGTTGGAAAAGACGTTAAAAGCTCATTGTCAATTCCTGGAGTAAACTCAGAAACAGCTACGAATTTACTTAAGGCCTACAGCGAGGATGCATACCGCTTTTACAAAACCAAAATAGACATCCACTCAGGTAGGCGCGTGTTGATTGTCGGTCGATTTGTTCTGTTTACACTCGCGTTTTTGAGTGCCGGACTCTTTTTCCCCATCGCCTTAATTGTCTGGCCGCTGCTATTTGTTTGGCTAATTCTAGGGATTTTCCACTGGCGCAGCCTCAATTATTATCATGTCCATCTTTTGAAAACAGGATTGGAAAAGAAAACGGTGTTTTTTGAGCACGAGCAAATATTCATACGCTACGAGAAAATACAGGCAGTGGTATTATCGTCCAACCCAATCAGCAAGGCATTAGGGTTTAAAAATTTAACGGTTTACACGGCCGGCGGCAAATTATCGTTATCCTACTTACACCCTGAGAATGCCGAGTACCTTCGCGATTATTTGCTTTACAAGGTAGAGCGTGAAAATAAGACTTGGATGTAATGGCGCTTCAAGCCGCAAGCACCAAAGGTGGGTAATCATTAGCCTATGCCATTAAACACCTATGTAATGCCGTGTGACGATGAAAAAACACAGATTTTTTCAATGAAAAGGATTCCTTATTTTTACCCGCTCAAACCATTCACACCAATTTGAACGCTTCAATCATTTTTATAGATACGGAAGTTGATGCCCAAGGTAAAAGAATCTTGGACATTGGCGCGGTATCTGGCGATGGTAAAATATTTCACGAAGCGTCTGCAGAAGGGTTTGCTTCCTTTATCGAAGGGGCCGAGTATCTGGCGGGTCACAACATACTGCAATTTGATGTTCCTCAACTTACCAAAATTACCGGTAGCGCCATCTTTCTCGCCATTCATTTTATCGATACTTTACCGCTTTCACCTCTACTTTTTCCCAAGAAACCCTACCATCGACTCTTAAAAGACGATAAACTGCAAACGGAAGAGTCGAACAATCCGGTGAACGATGCCATTAAATCCAAAGCACTACTTGAAGATGAATGGATTGCTTTTGAGCGGCTTAACCCCACACTAAAAGACATCTTCTTTATTCTGCTGCGCAACAAACCAGAATTTGAAGGTTTCTTCCGGTACACGGGATACCAGCCGCAAAGTCGTAACCTGATCGACAACATCAACCGCTATTTTGGCGATAACATTTGCGCCAATGCCAACCTACGGGCAATGGTAGACAATCACCCCATTGCGCTGGCGTACAGCCTGGCTCTGCTCAGTGCGTTTATCATAGACAAAGAGGTATATTCAATTACTCCTCCGTGGGTGCTGCGCAATTACCCCGAAGTGGAACAGGTGCTGTTTAAACTTCGCAACACACCTTGCGTTAGTGGCTGCAACTACTGCGACGACGCCTTAGACGTCCGTCGTGGTTTAAAGCGCTACTTCGGATTCGACGCCTACCGAACCTTTGACGGTGAGCCGCTGCAGGAAAGAGCGGTTCAGGCGGCTGTCAACAATACATCCATTTTGGCGGTATTCCCTACCGGAGGTGGTAAATCCATCACCTTTCAAGTTCCCGCATTGATGAGCGGCGACAACTCCCGTGGGCTTACCGTTGTCATCTCCCCGCTGCAGTCGCTGATGAAGGATCAAGTGGACAACCTCGAGCGCGTGGGCATAACTCAGGCGGTAACCATCAACGGACTGCTCGACCCCATTGAGCGGGCAAAGTCGTTTCAAAGGGTTGAAGACGGTTCGGCAACCTTGCTGTACATCTCCCCCGAATCTTTGCGCTCTAAAACCATCGAACGACTCATACTGGGTCGAAATGTAGTGCGTTTTGTGATTGATGAGGCACACTGCTTTTCCTCATGGGGACAAGATTTCCGCGTGGATTACCTCTACATCGGTGACTTTATTAAGTCGGTACAAACGAAAAAAAACCTCCAAGACAGCATTCCCGTGTCTTGCTTTACTGCTACAGCAAAGCAAAATGTCATCGAAGATATTCGCCAGTACTTCAAGGCTAAACTCAACCTCGAACTTGAACTATTCACTTCAAAAGCATCGCGCACCAACCTAAAATACAAAGTCTTTCAAAAAGAGGGCGAAGACGACAAGTACCTTGCCCTAAGGGACTTGATCGAACAAAAAAACTGTCCGACCATCGTGTATGTCTCCCGCACCCGCAAAGCCTTTCAGTTGGCCGATCGACTCAGTAAAGACGGTCTTAACGCCAAACCTTATCACGGTAAAATGACCGCTCAGGAGAAGTCGGAGAACCAGAACGCCTTCATCGCCGGTGAGGTACCCATCATGGTAGCGACCTCTGCATTTGGTATGGGAGTTGACAAAAAAGACGTGGGCTTGGTGATACACTACGAAATATCCGACTCCCTGGAAAACTATGTACAAGAAGCGGGTAGGGCTGGGCGCGACAACAGCATCATGGCCGATTGCTATGTACTCTTTAACGAAGATGACCTGAGCAAACACTTCATACTGCTCAACCAAACCAAGCTGTCCATCAAAGAAATTCAGCAAATATGGAGGGCCATCAAAGACATTACCCGTTTTCGCTCCAAAGCCTCCAACTCTGCCTTGGAAATTGCCCGTAAAGCCGGCTGGGACGACAATGTAGCCGACATTGAAACCCGCGTTACCTCCGCCATTTCTGCACTGGAAGATGCCGGCTACCTCAAGCGCGGACAAAACATTCCGAGGATTTTTGCCAACAGCATTCTCTCCAAAAATGCACAAGAAGCCATCGACACCATTCAAGCTTCGGATAAATTTGATCAAAAACAAAAGGAACACGGCATTCGCATCATCAAGAAACTCTTCTCCGGAAAAAGCAGAAAGCACCGCAACGACGAAGTAGCGGAAACGCGGGTTGACTACATCAGCGACCATCTCGGAATTGTTCGTGAGGATGTTATCGGTGTCATCAACCTAATGCGAGAGGAGAAAATACTGGCCGACAATAAAGACCTCACCGCGTTTATTAAAAGAGGTGAGCGGGTAAAACGTCCCATTGGTATCTTAGAGCTATACAGCAAATTGGAAGGCTTTTTACTCGACCACCTCCAAGAAACCGAAACCACCTATCACGTCAAAGAACTCAACGAAATGGCTGAGGCAGAGGGCTGTGAAGACAGTTCGCCCAACAAAATCAAAACCATCATAAACTTCTGGGCAATTAAACACTGGATCAGTCGGAAAGCACCGGATTACGCCAACAACCATATCGCCATTTTGCCTAGAGAAAAACGGAGTGTGCTGCGCGAGAAGTTTGAGAAACGCCAGCAGTTGGCCAAATTTGTATTGAGTTATCTCTACAAAAAGAAAAAGGCCCAAAAGAAAACAACCGAAGAAGAACTTCCCATTGAATTTTCCGTCCATGAACTCAAAGACGCCTTCGAGCAACGCGACGAACTCTTTGAGGTCGAAATTGGCATCAACGATGTAGAGGACGCCCTGTTTTACCTATCGCGCATTGGAGCTATAAAAATCGAAGGTGGATTTTTGGTGGTGTATAACCGCCTGAGTATTGAGCGATTGGAGCAAGACAATAAAAAGCGGTACACCAAAGACGATTACCAAAAACTCGACCGCTTTTATGAAAACAAAGTACAGCAAATCCACATTGTGGGAGAGTACGCCAAGAAGATGATTGACGACTATCGTGAGGCTCTCCAATTTGTTGAAGATTATTTCCAATTAAACTACGGCAGCTTTTTACGCAAGTACTTTCCGGGGAGCAAGGTCGATCAGCTCAAGCTGAAAATGACGCCCAACAAGTTCAAACAGTTGTTTGGCGAACTCTCACCCACTCAACTCAAAATCATCAACGATAATCAGTCGCAGCACATTGTGGTAGCCGCCGGTCCGGGCAGCGGAAAAACAAAAGTTCTCGTTCATAAAATGGCCTCCCTGTTGCTCATGGAAGACGTCAAACACGAGCAGCTTCTGATGCTCACCTTTTCCCGTGCCGCCGCTACCGAATTTAAGAAACGCTTACTGCAACTGATTGGTAACGCAGCCAATTTTGTCGAAATCAAAACCTTCCACGCCTTTTGCTTCGACCTATTAGGTCATGTAGGTAATTTGGAAAAATCTCCCCACATCATTAGAAATGCCGTGGAAAAAATCAAAGCCTATGACGTAGAAGCCAGCAAAGTAACCAAAATGGTACTCCTGATAGACGAGGCGCAGGATATGGACGAAAACGAGTATGCCTTGGTGGAAGTCTTGATGGAACAAAACGAAGACATGCGTGTGATTGCCGTTGGCGACGATGATCAAAACATCTTTGAGTTTCGTGGTGCCAGTGCCAAACACCTAGAAGCCTTTATCCAAAGCAAACAAGCCGTTAAGCATGAATTGGTAGAAAACTATCGCAGCAACGCCAACCTGGTCGATTTCAGCAACCGCTTTGTGCAAACCATCCGTCATCGGCTTAAGCAAACGCCCATTATCCCCAAGAAAAAGGACAACGGACAGCTCCGACTTATTAATTACAAGAGCGAGCATCTCATCACCCCCACCGTAAACGACATTCTTCACACCGACTTGAGCGGAAGTGTATGTG
>JAIUMB010000113.1 GCA_022565745.1 Cryomorphaceae bacterium
GGTGTGCAAGTTTTCGTGATCAATAACGGCGGCATCATCGCCAATGCCCTTAACGGTTGTGCCCAGATCCCGTTTTGTAGCCTTGGCAATGCGTTCTATCAAGCCAAACTCCCCTATATTTTCAAGGGGTGTGTATTGATTGTCTGCGTTTTTGTCTTCTATCATTCAGCGGAGCTAAGTGAGGCAGAAAGGTATTCGCGGTTCATACGGGCGATGTTTTCCAAGCTGATGCCAACGGGGCATTCCACTTCGCAAGCGCCGGTATTGGTACAATTGCCAAATCCTTCGATATCCATTTGGTTAACCATTTTACGCACGCGTTCCTTGGCTTCTACTTTACCTTGTGGCAAAAGGGCGTATTGGCTCACTTTTGCCGATACAAACAACATGGCCGAGCTGTTTTTACAAGTGGCCACACAAGCACCACAACCGATACAAGTAGCGGCATCAAAAGCGCGGTCGGCGTCTGTTTTTGGAACGGGAATGGCGTTGGCATCAATGGTATTGCCACTGGTGTTTACCGATACATAACCACCGGCCTGTTGGATGCGGTCAAATGCTGAACGATCGGTAGCCAAGTCTTTAATTACCGGAAATGCTGCCGCACGCCAAGGTTCTACCACGATGGTGTCGCCGTCGTTGAACGAGCGCATGTGTAGCTGGCAAGTGGTTATTCGGCGGCCGGGGCCATGTGCTTCACCGTTGATAAACATAGAGCACATGCCGCAGATGCCTTCACGACAGTCGTGATCAAAGGCGATGGGGTCTTTTCCTTCGGCGATGAGTTGTTCGTTAAGGACATCCATCATTTCCAAAAACGACATGTCGGGATTGATGTCTTGAACCGGATATATTTCCATACGGCCTTTGTCTTCCGGACCGTTTTGTCTCCAAATTTTTAATGTCAAATTCATGCGAATGTGATTTTTTTGCTGTATTCGTAAATGGGATTACTTGTACGAGCGGGTTTTTAGTTCAACATTTTCAAATGTCAATTCTTCCTTGACGAGTTCGGCTTTAGACGGTTCGCCACTGTATTTCCAACAGGAGACAAACGCAAAGTTTTCGTCGTCGCGAAGCGCTTCTCCTTCTTCGGTTTGGAACTCTTCACGGAAGTGTCCACCGCAGCTTTCTTCGCGGGTAAGTGCGTCGAGGCACATCAGCTCACCGAGTTCGAGGAAGTCGGCTACGCGACCGGCTTTGTCGAGTTCCGGATTGTACATGTCTTTGCGTCCGGGCACTTTAACGTCGCTCCAGAATTCTTCGCGAAGTGCTTTGATTTCGCTGATGGCTTCTTTGAGTCCTTCGGCGTTACGTGCCATACCGCATTTGTCCCACATGATTTTACCCAGGGCGCGGTGGAAGGAGTCTACCGAACGTGTGCCGTTGTTGTTGATGAGTTTGTCAATACGTTCGACCACTTCTGCTTCTGCCTTTTCAAAAGCCTCAGAGTTGATATCGATGTCGCCGGTGCGAATCTCGTCGGCCAAGTAATCACCCACGGTGTAGGGTGCCACAAAGTATCCATCGGCCAAGCCCTGCATGAGCGCAGAAGCACCAAGTCGGTTTGCGCCGTGGTCAGAGAAATTGGCTTCACCAAGGGCGTATAAGCCTGGTACATTCGTCATTAAATTGTAATCGACCCACAACCCACCCATGGTGTAGTGAACGGCTGGATAAATCATCATAGGACTTTTGTACGGGTTGATGTCTTTGATTTTTTCATACATTTCAAAGAGGTTTCCGTACTTAGAAGCCACTACTTTTTCACCGAGTTCTATAACTTTTTCTTTACTTGGATTAGAAATACCGAGTTGGGTGGCTTCTGTTTTTCCGTAGCGTTGAATCGCCGAGGAGAAGTCGAGAAACACCGCTTGTCCGGTAGCATTTACCCCAAAACCTTCGTCGCAGCGTTCTTTGGCGGCACGTGAGGCAACGTCACGGGGAACGAGGTTACCAAAGGCTGGATAACGGCGCTCCAAGTAATAGTCGCGCTTTTCCTCCGGTAAATCCGTAGGCTTGAGTTTGCCTGTGCGAATGGCTTCGGCGTCTTTTTTATCTTTGGGGACCCAGATGCGTCCGTCGTTTCTAAGCGACTCCGACATCAGGGTCAACTTGCTTTGATACTCGCCACTTTGTGGAATACAAGTGGGGTGAATTTGGGTGAAGCAAGGGTTGGCAAACATGGCGCCACGGCGGTGGGCTTTCCACGCAGCAGAGCCATTGGAGCCCATGGCATTGGTCGAAAGGAAAAACACGTTTCCGTATCCTCCAGAACAAAGCAATACCGCATGTGCACCGTGACGTTCTATTTCCCCGGTGGTGAGGTTGCGGGCGATAATGCCGCGGGCTTTGCCGTCTTCAACAACCACGTCCATCATTTCATGACGGTTGTACATCTTTACATTCCCCTTGGATATCTGACGGTTCAAGGCAGAATAAGCACCTAATAAAAGTTGCTGTCCGGTCTGTCCTTTGGCGTAAAACGTACGGCTCACCTGAACCCCGCCAAAAGAACGGTTGTCCAGCAATCCACCGTAATCACGTGCAAAGGGAACCCCTTGGGCAACACACTGGTCAATGATGTTGGCGCTGACTTCCGCTAAGCGGTACACGTTGGCTTCGCGAGAGCGGTAGTCTCCTCCTTTGATGGTATCGTAAAACAGACGGAAGACCGAGTCACCGTCGTTTTGATAATTTTTAGCGGCATTGATGCCCCCTTGTGCAGCAATGGAGTGTGCACGACGTGGGGAGTCTTGAAAACAAAACGCCTTTACGCGGTATCCCATTTCTGCCAGAGATGCTGCCGCTGATGAACCAGCCAAACCGGTTCCAATGACGACCACATCGATGTTGCGCTTGTTGGCCGGGCTCACCAATCGAATACTGCTTTTGTGAGATCCCCATTTTTCTCCGATAGGGCCACTGGGAATATTTGCATTTAACTTCATAAACAAATGTTTTTTCGTTTCTTTGGTTATTGATTGATGAACATAAAGATTGGAATAATGGCAAATAAGGCCGGTATAACCACGGCGAAAATTTGTCCTATCTTTTTAATAACGGGTGTATACTTAGGATGGTTCACACCGAGTGATTGAAAAGCACTTTGGAGCCCGTGCCACAGGTGAAAGCCAATGGCAATCATGGCCACCACGTAGAGCGCGACATGCAGCCAAGCAGTAGATGCCGTGGTGAAGTAGGTCGCCACAACGGTGTATAAATCCTTTTGTCCGGCAGCGTCTATGGGCATTTCACCAAACTTCATACGCCACCAAAACGTGGCCATGTGACCCACGATAAACAATAATACGATGGTGCCTAAGAATGCCATGTTGCGAGAAGCCCAGCCGGAATTGGCAGAGGGTTTTTCGTAATGATATTTCACAGGGCGCGCTTTTCGATTTTGAATGGTGAGCATTATGCCGTCTATCGCGTGAAAAAGAATACTGGCATATAGCAAGTACGATATGATTTTTATCACAGGGAAGGTGGTCATAAATTCGGCGTAAGCATTGAAGTCTTCCGCCATGGCCTCTCCGCCGAGTAACACCAAGTTGCCCGCCAAGTGCGCGACGAGAAAAATGCTTAAAAACAAACCGGTAAGGGCCATCCAATATTTTTTTGCTAGGGATGAACCCAAAAGAGCTGACTTAGCCATAGAATTTGGTAATTTTTTTGTCGATGATTGGTTCTGTATATTCGCAGCACAAAAGTAAGGTTCAGCGCTGCTTTAATGCAAACAGGTGATAATTTAGAATTATTCCAATGTGCAGATAGATATAGTTGCTTGACCTTTGCTCAATGCTTTTCTGATATTTTGGGAGAGCGTAATAAATGAATTAATTATTGACCTGTTTTATGAAGTACCATCCTTTGCCTGCTGAATTATTTATCCATAATCGACAACGCCTTAAAGACATGCTGCCTAAGGGCGCATTAGCTATTTTTAATGCCAATGATGTGTTGCCTACCAACGGCGACGGTACACTTGCGTTTAAGCAAAACTCCGACTTGTTTCACCAATGTGGCGTAGATCAGGAAGAAACCATTTTGGTGATTTTTCCCGATGCGCATCGCAAGCAACACCGCGAGATTCTTTTTCTCACCGAAACCAACGAGCATATAGCGCGCTGGGAAGGAGAAAAATTGTCAAAAGATCTAGCCACTGAGCGCAGCGGTATAGAAAATGTACAGTGGTTAAGTGCTTTTCCGGCATTGCTTAAATCGCTGATGAGTGAGGCAGAAACAGTATATCTCAACAGCAACGAACATTTACGCGCCAAGTCTGAAGTAGAAACGCGTGATATGCGTTTTGCCAAAACACTTCAAGCCGATTATCCACTGCATTCTTATGGTCGTTTGGCGCCTTTGATGCACCGAATACGTGCGGTCAAATCTAAATGGGAACAAGACGTTATGCGTCAGGCAGCAAATATTACCACCCAAGCTTATCAGCGGGTTTTAAAAGCCATTAAGCCGGGCGTACCCGAATACGTGCTCGAAGCAGAATTCATGCACGAGTTTCTTTCCAATCGCAGTGACGGATTCGCTTATACACCCATCATTGCTTCTGGTGCCAATGCCTGTGTATTGCACTACATTGAAAACAAAGACGTCTGCAATGACGGAGAGTTGATCCTCTTCGATGTGGGAGCGGTTTATGCCAACCACTGCTGTGATGTGACCCGCTGTTATCCCGTCAGCGGAAAGTTCACCGATCGCCAAAAAGAAGTTTACAATGCCGTGTTGCGCGTGCAGAAAGCCTGTTTTGAATTGCTGAAGCCGGGTGTTTATCTCGACGACTACCACAAGCAGGTGGGCGAGTTGATGACCAAGGAATTGATCGATTTGAAACTGCTCACTCCCGAGGAAGTGAAAAATCAAGACCCCGATTGGCCGGCGTATAAAAAGTACTTTATGCACGGCACCTCACACTTTATCGGCTTAGATACCCACGACGTCGGATTGTGGACTGAGCCCATTCAAGAAGGGATGATATTTACCGTTGAACCGGGTATTTATCTTCCGGAAGAAGGGTTGGGTATTCGCATTGAAGACGACCTGATTATTACCGCTGATGGTTATGAAAATATGACGGTTGGTATTCCCAAAGAAATCGACGAAATCGAGGCCTTTATGGCCGGTAAATCATGACAGCCGATATTCACATAGCTGACCAACGCTATCGGGTCAACCTCAATCAGGGGGTTGACCTGAGCATTGGTTTCGATGCCAAGAAGGGACCCTTGGCTTGGGGGGTGGGGCATATGCAAGTGAACCCCGTTGTTTATGGCGACTGGGTAGGGTTGGTGCGCGAAGGTGCTTCCGTTAATTTTTGCGATGTATTGGTGAATCCACACGGACAAGGCACCCATACGGAGTGTGTGGGGCATATTTCCAAATCTCACGACAGTGTGCAAAACTACCTCACCCGCTATTGGTTTCCCGCCTTGCTTTACACGGCTGATGTTGTTAATGGCGTGGTGGATTTGTCTGGACTGCCACTGCCTGATAACGATTGGAGCTATCAGGCCATAATTATTCGCAGCAGACCCAACACAACAGATAAGCGAAGCCGCGTTTATAGCGGACAAAATCCGCCGCATTTTAATCCGGATGTACTCCGGCAGCTCAGCAATATGGGGGTGGCGCATTTTCTTACCGATTTGCCGTCCGTAGATCCGGAGGAAGACGGTGGCGCATTGGCCGCACATAAGGCTTTCTTTTTAGATTCTAAAGGTGAAAAGCGCCTAGAGCGTACCATAACAGAGCTTATTTATGCTCCTAATGATTTAAAGGATGGGCGTTATATTCTCAATCTTCAAATAGCACCACTGACCATGGATGCTGTTCCTTCGCGTCCGGTTGTTTATGCAGTATGAGATTTTTTTTAAAAATTATTTGTATTTCGACAATTTGTTGTAATATTGTCGCTCGATATATATGTAATCAACTGTTATTTAGATAAAGTATTGGTATTTATGTTAAACAATAAAAGTTATGATCAGATTAAAATTACTCGCGGTAGCAGTGGTGTTCTTAGGATGTGTATGGTCTCTTAGAGCATCAAATAATCATAAAAGTGAAGATAAAGAGAACTCAAAAAGTAAAGCCAAAGCTGATTTAACTGTAGGGGTAACGGCCATCAACTACCGAATGGATCCTTCATATGTTGTCTATGATGGTAGTGTTGTGGCTAATGGTAGAGCGTATTTACCCATCAACGATACAACAAGTGGGTTTAGCGGGAGCCAATATGCATTAAATTTAGGATTTGCATTGAGGTATAACTCCAATTGGATTTATGAAGCAGACTTTTCTATAGGGGCAAACGCTTCTAATTTATCTTTAGGTGTTGGTTATGCCTTTAATGCCAATTGGGAAAGTAATCCAGGTTTTATGGGATTAATAAGTGCTGGTTTTTCATTTTTTGAGATATCCGATCGGCAAGATTTTAACGAGCAAACGGCACGTATTAAGAATGAAGTAGGCGGAGTTCATCTAAGTACGGAGCTTCGCCAATATGTATTCAGCAACTTTGGTGTTTATGCTCGTTTTTCAATTTTTGAGTCCTTGTTCAGTTCACAATCATTAGAAATGCAGCGCAATAATCTTTTTATTCCAGAATATGATCAAGTGCCAAAAAACGCGTATACTTTAAATCATTCAGAAAACGACAGGCGCTGGTACGATGTTCGTTTCATGGTTCGATTAGGGGTGGTGCTGACCCTGTGATGATGGTTTATTTATTGTAAGATTATTTTGTCAAATAAAAAAATTATTTATATTTGCAAAGGCAAATGATGATTTTGTGTGCATGCATATATTTCATCGAAGAATTATAATAAATGTTGCTTCCGCATATTAATTGGTAAAGCGAATGTATACACAGAAATAATTATGGATATGAAAAGAATAGCATTCTTAATTGGGTTATGTGCTTTTACGTTTTTCTCTTGCAACCGCGCACAAACCACCACCATTGAAGGTCAGGTTCGCACCTTCGGTACCGAAGATCCCATCAAGCACCCGCCAGTGGTGGTGGAGTTGATAACGACAAGTTCGGGCGGCGGCGGGATGATTGGTGGAATAGCCGTTGAAGTTCTGGATTCCGTGCGCACCGACGAGGATGGGAACTTTTCCGTGACCGCGGATTTGACTAAGAATGGCGAATATTTTTTAGCTGTCAAAGAAAGCAGCATAAAAGGGCATGGGTATATCAGACGAAGTTATTATCCCACAGTTCCTCAATTGGAAACGTTTAGAATAAACAAAATTGGAGGAACTCAAAACATGAATTTTTATATGGACGCTAGAGGCTGGGTAGAATATCACA
>JAIUMB010000114.1 GCA_022565745.1 Cryomorphaceae bacterium
ATGCATGTAAAGACCAATATTTGGCCTTTATATACATTCGTAAACCATGCGTACGCAGTACCCCATGCTTGCGACAGCAACCCATGCGTACGCAGTACTCCATGCGTGCGTAGCATTACCATCCGTATAACCAGACCCCCGACTCCCGACCTCAGACTGTACCAATCTACCGGCCAATAAAACAAACGAACACGCCTATACTGCCATAAGTAAACCCGGCTCCCGTGCTCCCGTGCACCCCCGCACAGTTAATCCCCGACCGTTTCAATCTACCGGCCACAAAACAAACGAACACGCCTATACTGCCATAAGTAAACCCCGCTCCCGTGCCACCCTGCACATAATCCTTCTACGGATTGAGTTAATGATTAGATATTTGATTTTCAAATTGGTCATTAAATACTGAAACCGTTCACAAAGCAGAGGGCTTACCCCAAATCCCTCAGCAACCGATCAATATCCCTAAATACGCCCTTCTTCTGCGGGTCATACAGCCACGCCTGATCAAAGATGCGCAACTGCTCTTCATCCGCCTGGTCGGCAATGACCAGACAGTGAAAGTGTGTGTCAAAGTGCTGCTGTTGTCGACGTATTTTTTGTTGAATGTTGTCGCTTAAACGGTACATGACAAAGTCGGATATCACCAAGACATCGGCTTCGCGGTATTCATTGGTCTCCAGCATTTCAAGTGTTTTGGTAAGGGCCAAAGACAAGTCTGTGCCGCCGTGAAAGGAAAGGCGTAAAAAGTGAATCAGCTCGCCCAAATTGGCGGCGATGTTCTGCAGGTCTATGGTTTGAATACCAGTGGAAAAGTTGATGAGAAAGGCACGTCTGTTTTCTCGGGCAGCCATTTTTAATATACCAAAACACAATACCTTGGCCAAACGCTCGGGCTCGCCTTCCATGCTCCCGCTGGTGTCTACGCAAACGATAAATGGTCCCTTCTGCTTGCGCTTGGTTTTTTCTTCGCTTCGCTGCCATACATCGGTGTTGTGGATGATGCGCTTGTCGCGAAAGCGATATTGTAACAGCTTCTCCTCGGCAAATTTTTTATAAAACTGCCATTCGGTATCCGGCTCAGAAAAGAGGGCAGTTTCGTTAGGAAGCAAGTGGGTTAAATCCTTCCCGATGTTGATGCCGTCAATTTCAGAGCGCATGGAGGGGTCATGCACCTCTTCACGGCGTAGGCGTTTTTCTTCGTAAATCTCCTCTTCGGTTTCAATGCCGGCTTTCCGAAGTCTTCCCAGTAGATCTGCCAGTTCGCGCAAACTGTCTTCTTCCTTTAGCCATTGGTGGTAGGTTTCTAATACATCATAACCAGTGTCTTGTATGCTGCTGTTGTCTAAGCTCCAATCGGGGTCCAGGAAGTCTATGTATGGACCAATGATCTTTTCTACTTCGGTTAGTTCTTCTACTTTTTGATCGAGATTGGATTTAAAATCCTCTACCTCATTTTCCCATTGATAAAGTTGGAATTGCAGTATTCGGCCTTGTAAATCGGCATCCCAAATGGCCAGTATATCGTCAATGATGCGGTTAAAGAGTTTATCTTCCGGTTGGTCTTTTAACTTGCTGCGGTGGTAGTCAAACGAATGACGTCCCTCGGTATATTGCTCCGCATCCCTGCATAAGTACGCCCATTGCAGGCGGAGGTTGTCTTCCGGACGAACGCCCCATCCGTTTAAGTGATCGGCTTCGGTTTCGTACGGGTGACCTTTTTCTATGTGTCGAAAGGTTTGGCGCAACCAATGGATGGTTTCTGTAAATAAACGGTGACCAAACAGGGGTTGTCGCTCCAATAAGGCTTGCAAATCCGGGTGGTCAAATATGCGCTCCAGTGCCGTTGAAAAGTGCTTGAGGTAATCACTTTTGATCGGATAATCGAAAATTTCTTCCGGCAGCAATTTATCTTGCAGCCACATCAGTAGATACTTCCTGCCGGTGGCATCGAGGATGGGGGCAAATTCTACGAAGCGCTCACCTTCTTCAAGTGATTTGGACTTGGCTTTACTCATACTTGCTGTAATTCCGGGGTACGAAACATGTGCTGTGCTTTTTCAAGCTGCATGCGCAGTGCAGATAACTCTTCGCGAATGTTGTCTGCATTGTGTCGAATCAATGCGGCACTGTCTTTCCCGATGAGTAAGTGGTTGGGCAATTGATCCAACTCGTTGGGTTGCTGCGCTTCAAAGTGCTTTTCTTGTGTGCGCATAAAGGCCTCAATTTTTTCGCCCCATTCTTCCCAGTAGGCCTGTACCAGTTTGTGCGGGCGCTTGCCCACGTAACGCGTATATTCCTCGCGGTGGGTTTCCAGGTGAAGGGTCTCACGCTGACCATTAACGGTAACTTCCAAAGTAAATGGAGCGTCGCCGAGAATGGTTTCTATGCGGTTGACCAACTTGTTGTCGCCATCGTAGTAATTGATGACCTTGCCTTCGTTGCGCTGGAGGTTTTTCACGTCCACAACGCGTACTTTTTCGGCAACAAAACGGTCGTTTTTGCTTTTCACCAAGTGATATTCCTGGGCGACGATGCGTGGGGTTTCCTTGCTTTCGGTAACGGGAATGCGAGTTTCACGTTCTATGTCGTCAGAAAATGCGCGAACTTCTTTTCTGAGCGTTGGTAGGCGCATGTCGAGAGCATAGCCGTGATCGCGAATGGCTTCACGTACGATTCTGTTCACTTTTTCCCGTTGTTGGGGATGATTCCATAAACAGTGCGTCATGATAAAACAATCGGCCAGTTGGACCTGCTCGCGTTCGTGGACAAAAGCCACTGCTTTTAGCAATCCAATGATTTTCTTCCAGCGTCGATCGGATACCACAATGTGCTGCTGTGGGTCGTCTTCTTTTTGATTGGCTACAAGTATTTTTTCGCGAACAATATGGATAATATTGGTGACCGATTCCGGCAGGTTGACCGCTTCTACCTTTAGTTGCCATCGGTTCCATTCTTCTGGCGTAATTTTTATGCTGCTTGGTACGGTGTCGCCGCTGGTGTCTGTTTTTTCTCCCAACATACGGGCGAAGAGTGAAGCAGATTTAATGGCCTGTAATTCGAAGCGAATTAAGAAGCGGTCGTAAAGTGCACCAAGTAATTCGCTTTCGTTCGGCAGTTCATTCGAAGCAGCAATGATGCAGCGGATGTCGGTTTGCATCACCTCATCACCATTGCGGTATATGCGTTCGTTGAGTACGGTGAGTAAGGCATTTTGTATGGCACTTCCAGCTTTCCAAAGCTCGTCTAAAAAGACAATTTGCGCAGAGGGAAGGTACTTGTTGGTGTTGCGCTCGTACCGATCTTCTTTTAGTTTTTTAATCGATACCGGACCAAAAATTTCTTCTGGCGTAGAAAAGCGTGTCATCAAATACTCAAAGCTTTCACTGTCTTGAAAGGCAAATTTCAAACGACGAGCAATCAGACTTTTACCTACGCCTGGAGGGCCAAGCATAAACACCGACTCCCCGGCCAATGCTGAAAGAAGGGTGAGTCCAAGTATCTCTTGTCGTTCGTAAAGTCCTTCCCCCAGTGCATCGAGTAGGGAAGAGAAGCGTGATGTGGTCATATCTAAACGTGTGATGTTTTTGATGGTCTATGTTTGTCATGCATTATGACTGATTTCTGAGCTTTATATGTGAAATGCTTTCGACACCACATACATCAAACTTCGGTTAAAGTTTTTTTAGTCACTAGAAGGCCGTGCAGAAGTCATGATGTGGTTGATATTAAAACCCTTTGACAAGAAAGATGTTTAAAAAATTTTAGATAATCGAGTGATGAACAATGGGTTGTTCTTCATTGTCAATAGATTGTCAATAAGTTGATTTGCACCAAACAGTTTTCCAATTCGTGACTTCGTGTTAAATCACTCACAAAAAACTAAAACCTATTGATTATATCGATGCTTTGGAAGAAAATTTGCAATACAAATTAAAACACCACACTCATGCTGCACCTTCTTTTCTTTCTTGCATTTGCCACCTTTACGGATCAACCGAAGTATGCCATTCAAATAACGGTTGATAATATCAAGACAAAAGAAGGACAGGTAATCATTTCGCTTTACGACAGCGAAAAAGGCTTTCCTTATGAGCCCGAGAAGTACTTTTATTTACCCAAAGAATCTTTGAAAGACGGACGTGCAGTTTTTACTATTGAAATTGACAAACCAGGGGATTATGCGCTTACCGTGGTAGATGATGTCAATGAGAACGGCGATATGGATAAGAACTTTGTTGGTATACCAAAAGAAGGATTTGCCTTCAGTAAAAATGCCAAACCAAGAGGTATGCGACCACCGGCGTTTAACGATGCTAAGTTTACTGTGAGAGAAAAACAGACGGCGTTGAAAGTGGTGTTGAAGTATTTTTAATCCGTGTTGTTTTACTTAGGCCACTCAAGACAGACATTTTCTAAATTGAACAAAACAAAAGCATTCATACATTTGCAAAAAATGTAGCATGCCGTTAGATCTACTGATTGACAATCTCACCAATCCTGCTTTGTTACTTTTTCTGCTGGGAATATTAGCAGTACAGTTAAAGAGCGATCTCAGCATTCCTGAGAATTCTTCAAAGTTTATTTCGATTTACCTGCTCTTTGCCATTGGATTCAAAGGTGGGCATGAGTTGGCGCATAGCACATTAGATATGGAAGTTTTTGCGACCATAATCTTTGCGTTAGCAGCAGCCTCGTTGGTGCCGGTATTGGTGTTTTTTATTGTGCGCAGGCGTTTCAGTACGGCCAATGCCGCTGCGGTAGCTGCCGCATACGGATCTGTAAGTGCTGTTACCTTTGTTACAGCCATAACTTATCTTGAGCGTCAGGATATAACCTTTGGCGGTCATATGGTAGCCATTTTGGCCATTATGGAAGTGCCGGCCATTGTGGTAGGTGTGCTGTTGTTGAGAAGATACGATAGAGAGGAGCTCAGCATGTCCTTTGGCAAGGTGCTGCATCACGCGCTTACCAACGGTAGTGTGATGTTGATATTGGGAAGTTTGGTTGTTGGTTATTTGGCCAATGACGTACAAGCAGAAGAGATCAAGCCATTTACCACCGATATTTTCAAAGGGTTTTTGGCCATATTTCTTTTAGATATGGGGATTCACAGTGGTAAACGCCTGAACGCTTTTTTCCGCAAAGGCGCCATAGCTACTGTATATGCGGTGATCATCCCATTGGTAAACGGATGCATAACCGCTTGGGTATCGCACGGATTTATTAGCGGTGTAGGTGACCGGTTTATGCTGGCCATATTAGCCGCGAGTGCCTCGTATATCGCCGTACCCGCTGCAATGAAAATGGCTGCCCCCAAAGCCAATCCGGGTATTTATCTTCCCATGGCACTGGCCATAACCTTTCCAGTGAACATCACTTTGGGGATGCCCTTGTACTTCGCCATTGCTTCAATGTGATGAAAGTGCCGCTTACGCACCCCGCATCGTCATAATATCCCGGTCAAACATATACATCCCGCTCTTGTCGTTGCCGATGAGGTTGAGACGATCTAGTAGGTCGGTGGCGAGCGCTTCTTCCTCCAGCTGCTCGGCTACATACCATTGCATGAAATTGTGGGTGGAGTAATCGCGGTTGCTCAAACACAAACCCACCACTTCGTTGATGTTGGCGGTTACGCTGCGTTCGTGTTCCAATAGGCGGTTAAAAAGTTCGGTAATGGTGTTGAAGGTCACCTCCGGCTTGTCCAGCGCAGGCACCACAGCCTTACCCCCGCGTTCATTGATGTAGTGCAGCAGTTTGAGCATGTGCTGACGCTCCTCATCGGAGTGGGCGTACATGAACTTGGCGATGCCCGGATAACCGGCGTTTTCGGCCCAACTGGCCCAAGCCAAATAAGAATGTGAAGACTTTGCTTCTATGACCAATTGCTCGTTTAAGGCGGTTTCAATTTCTTTGGAAAGCATATGTGTTATGTTTTTTGATATTTACGAATTTACGACATACACAAGGGTAAAATACACTTAGATTGTGATAAAACACCTAATTGCATAATAAGCAAATGTTAATCAAGGGGTTGTCGCATTATCAGCCTTGTACTTCGGCATAAGACGTTCTCTGTATTTTTAAATACACATCGTTATGACCACACTTGATTCCGTTACCCAGGCATTTAGTCCCTTGCGAACGTTTGTGAAGAAGAGCTCCTTTAGTGCCATTCTGCTTTTTTTATCCGCACTCACCGCTGTAATATCTCTAATTAGCCTGGGCTTGGGCGCCATTGTTTTCGGACTCATGATGGCACTGAACCTCGCAGGCGTACGCAATGTTTTGGCTTACGCAGTTTTGGGTATTGCCGGTCTCTGGATTGCGGTGTTGTTGTCCGGTGTGCACGCCACCATCGCCGCTGTTATTGCCGCCTTTGCCATACCCGCAAATCGCAACATCAATAAACATCAATACGCTGAAAACCTCACGCAACTCAAAAATCAATTCATCGCCGAAAAATCCAATGTCCAACAGACGGATTTATTAAGTGCCAAAGAGCAGAACATCCTCAGTGAAATATCCCGAATTACCAACGACTCCATCTCGCCCCTACAGCGGTTGGAGACCGGTATGCACGGATTGGTTTTGTACGTGGTGATGCCCATTTTTACCTTGGCGAATGCCGGGGTCAATTTAAGTGCCTATTGGCTCGACGATTTGCTTAGTCCCGTTTCCCTTGGAATAGCAGCCGGACTTGTTTTGGGTAAAGTGGTAGGCATCTTTGGTTTTAGCATGCTCGGATTGCAACTCAAGCTCTACCGTTTGCCAACGGGCGTCAACCGTATGATGATATTAGGAGCATCCCTTTTGGCGGGCATTGGTTTTACAATGTCGCTGTTCATTACCTCGCTGGCCTTCGAGGATTACGCCTACATTGCGCAGGCGAAGATTGGGATTCTCGCCGCCTCGCTCATTGCAGGGAGTTTGGGGTATATTCTACTCAAACGCGCCATTCTCGAGTAAATGAATGATGCACAACGAATGGGTCTTTGATTGACAAAACTTTCCATGTTACATTTGTTGATCAATTCACCACGTATCATCATTTATATGCCTACCATCGTCACCTGCGCCATCATCCAATCCCCTCGCGGCATTTTAGCCGTACAGCGCAGCGCAAGCATGTCTTTGCCGTTCACCTGGGAATTTCCCGGCGGCAAGATAGAGCCCGGCGAAACCGAAGAGGCCTGTTTGATCCGCGAAATCCGCGAGGAGCTCAACATCGACATCACCCTCGAACAACGCCTCACCCCAGTCGAACACCACTACGACCACATCTCCATTATACTCATCCCCTTCCTAGCACGCTATG
>JAIUMB010000115.1 GCA_022565745.1 Cryomorphaceae bacterium
TCGGATTGGGCTTAAAGGAAGCAAACTCGCCTCAGCCCAGTTTTTCGGTGTACCCCAATCCGTCTACTAAAGGATACCAAGAGATTACCTTAGCAGGTATCACACCTCATACGACGTGTACCATCGATCTCTTTGATCTTCACGGTAAGCGGGTACAGCAGGTGTTTTCCGGATCACCTGAAAGCAGTGAACTTCACATCCGTGTGGACTTAAGCAATCTGACTGCGGGTAGTTATGTGTATCGGGTGCAGACGGAAATAGGGGTGCGTCAGAAGAAGGTGGTGGTGTATTGACGACCAAAGGATCCACACATTAAGCATCTGGCATTGTCTTATGGATGACGAGCGCATGCGGCAACGTTATCAGCGACAGCAAGACAAACAAAAAGGCCGGGGTGAGTTCAAAAAAATAGGCCATTAAAGCAAGTAAGGCCGCGGCAAAACATGTATACACCAACATGGTCATCCAAAACACAACGCTATTGGCACTGCCGCTGCGCTCGTAGACTTCCCTTTGCTGATAGAGCGACGGCAGCGCGTGCCAAAGCACGAATGCCATGAGGAAACCTTCCAGCAATGGTGTGAACCAAAACCACAGAATAAGAAGAATCCATTGCAAAAGCAGCAAAGCAAAGAATTTTCTTTCCTCGGTCATAAAAACATATACCAAGTGGACCAACAAAAGCGCACCGCTAATGACGTAAAAAGTGTTTTGCACATTTGACACAGTGTACACCGATGTCATATCGGCAAAAATAGCAAAGGCCTCTTCCATGTGAATGGTTACAGGAATGAGAATAAAAAGCAATCCCCACAACATCGGCTTGAGACCGTACCACTGTTTGCTTTCAAAAACAGTTTCTCCAAAATGAACAACGCTAATACCCATAAACAGCAAAAGCGCCAATACGGGCAACCAAAACCACAGCAAGGCATAAAGCAATATAACCGATATATAAACAGCTAGGAAAACAGACAACTTTTTAAATCGCGTATGGTGGCGGTGAAGGACATCAACTGCGCCGTGAGGAATGCCCACCAAAATGAGAAACACCGCTGAAATAAAAAACAGAATATTGTCGTCGATGAGTAGAAGCAACAGCAGCAAAGCCAATTGAAACAGCAGAAGCATGGTATATAAAGGTCTATGCAGCAAACTCATAATAAATCGCGTATAGCAGCTCTTAAAAAAACACCCTTGGGCAACACCTTAAATATACGACATTCTTCAAGAATATTGGTTTGCTCGTCGAGGAATTTTAAAACAAGTGCATGGGGTAAGTTATCAAATAATTTATTAAAAATGTCTTTCCCTTTTTCGGGAAAGCGTTGGAGAATATCCAGCAGCAGTCTGTCGTAAAAACGAAAACGCCACTTGCGATAAGTGGTGGGGATAGGCTTATCATTAAGCAAAGCATCTGCAATGTTTTCGGCATGGGCTTTTGCGCGTAAAAACGTGTAGCCCGTGGAGGGTTTCGTTGCACCGGCAACCGTCCCAATAGGAATGATGCGCACATCTTTGGGGTGCTTTTTTGTTTTCGCGTCAAGTTCTGCTGTCATGGGAATACTACCCGATTCTATATCGAGAATTTTAAAATTAACCCCTTCAAGATATTGATCACGTAAGGCAATAGCATCACGCTCTGATATAGGCGTATTGGCAAAACGCGTCACCTCCACCAGTGCCTCCGTTTTACTTAAAGGCAGTACATAAATGAATTGCGTATAAGACTGCTGGGGGATAGAAAAATCCATCATACGTATTTCTTTGTCGTCAAAATATGGTGCATCAAATTGCATATACCATCCGTAAAACGACTGACAAAGAGGTCGGGATAATTTCAATGGCTTAATCGGAATGGACGTCATCACGTAATCGGCCGTGTAGGTTGATTGGTTTGTTTGCACATGAACCACATTGCCGATTTGTTCGCAATGCAACACCTCTTCATAAATGATGGTTTGATCATTTAGCGTATTTTGATAGAAATCAGAAGATCTAATGATACGATATGTGTATGGTTTTAAAGGATATGATTTACCGTTGTGTTGGTTGTATTTCCAATCGCGCAAAGTGTACTTACCCAAATCATGATCATCCATTCCCCAAAAACACCATGTTCTATCGTTGGCTTTGTGCTTATCTCTTTCTATACACGCTATTCTACCGCGCCATTCAGGTGATTTTTTAATCAGTGCTTCGCCAAGCCACCTTCCAGCCGCTCCTCCGCCCAATATTAATATGTGGAAGTGTTTTGCCAAAGCATAAAATTTAACTAATCCAGTACAACACATCAATTAAAATAGTGTTCAAATCGAACAAAAAAATGCATATGTTTAATTTTTTTTGCTTATCCATGAACAAATAACAAAATGCAATGTTAAAGACCCATAACTTAAATTTAATACATCATGAACAGTTTTTTCTTGAATTTGGTTGAAATACCAAAAGACGATCCGGTTGCATTTACCTTCTTTACAGGGTACATGGCCATGTTTGCTGCCTCTGTATTTTTCTTTTTCGAAAGAGGAAGAGTGAGCGACAAGTGGAAAACATCTTTACTGGTATCAGGTTTGATTACCGGTATTGCTGCCGTGCATTATTATTACATGCGCGACTACTACGCAGCCACGGGAGAAAACCCAACGGCATTGCGCTACATAGACTGGACATTAACGGTTCCTCTGATGTGTGTGGAATTCTATCTACTCACCAAAGCAGCGGGTGCTAAACTCAGTCTATTGTGGAAATTAATCTTGGCTTCTGTATTGATGTTGGTGGCCGGTTACATTGGAGAGGCCTTCAATCCAGAAGGTGGTTCTACATCGCACAGTGTTTTGTGGGGTGTTATCTCAACCATTGGTTACATTTACATTCTCTATGCCGCATGGGCTGGTGAAGTTAAGCAATTGGCCGACAAGTCCAACAACCCTGAGGTCATCAAAGGTGTTCGCATCTTGGCTTGGTTTGTATTGGTGGGATGGGCCATTTATCCGATCGGCTACATGTGTATGCCTGGCGGATGGTTAAACGTAGGTCTTGGCTGGGAGTCAACCAACGTTGATTTATTCTACAACATTGCCGATGCGGTCAACAAAATTGGCTTTGGTTTGGTCATCTATAGTGTAGCCATTACATCGACCAAGAATAAAGAAGTTGCTGCCTAAGCATCTTCAAAAATTTAATAAAAAAGGCAGGCAGATTAGTTCTACCTGCCTTTTTATATTATTCTCCACAGCGTTTAAACTTACAGCGTTTCCATCACAAAATCAATTAACCGATGCACATCATCCGGGTGAATGCCATCGCTTTGAGGGAGGTGCTTTTTTCCCAAACGAACAATGACCACATCTTTTTCAGGAATGGGAATGATGAATTGTCCCCACACACCGCGAAAATACCCCACTTCGATATTGTCGCGCTTGCTGATCCAAAAGGACCATCCGTACTCCGGACGTAAATCAGGCGTACGCGCACTGGCAATAAAAGTGCTGTCTACAAGCTGACGATCCCCTACTCTGCCGTAGTTTTTAACCAGCATTCCGAGTCGTGCAAAATCACGGGCACGGGCATTGAGACAACAATAAGCCAGCTCCATTCCGTCTTTTGCATCTAAGTGCCAAGAGGCGTCAGACTCTGTTCCTAATGGCTTCCACAAAACTTCGGAGGCGTATGCACTGAGCGACTTCCCGGTAGCGCGCATCAATACCATAGCCAGCAACTGGGTGGTGCCACTGCGGTATTCAAAGGCCTTTCCCGGTACGCGATGAATGGGTTCATTTAAGACTAGCCCCGCGATATCATTGCCATAATACGCTTTTGCCATGGTAGACAACGGATTTTTGTAGTGCTCTTCCCATTTTAAACCTGCCGTCATGGTACTCAAGTGCCGCAATTTGACGAATTCCGCATACTCACCTTGTAGTTCGGGCAAGTAATCAACAACGTTGTCTTCCCAATTTATGAGTCCGTCTTGATAAGCTATTTGGGCCAATAGCGTGACCACCGTTTTGGCCATGGAAAACGAATTGGATGTGAAGGACTCGTCGCTTAAGGGATAGCGTTCGTAGAGGATAGAATCATTTTTTATGATCAAAAATGCCGATGCTTCGGTCTCTTCCAACATCAATAAAATATCGTTGGAAGGCGAAAAAATACCAAACTCCTCGTGATAAGGCAACGGAAAAACATCACTTGAAGTGGCAACGGTGCGTTGGTGAAAAAACGGCTTATCGTCGAAGGTTGCAGACACCTCTCCCCTAAGATAAGTGGCTCTAATACCCTTAAAGAGATAGGCGTGACCAGTTATGTAAATAAGCATGACCAACAGCAAGAAAAAAGCGATCAGTCCTCCAAAAATCTTAACGATTATACGCATAAAATAGACGTGTTTTTACTGCACACATAAGTTGAAACGTTGCGTAAATGTAAGTGCCTTTTGGCTAAAACACAAGTCCATCACGCAATATTACAACACCCGAACCAGCGTTATGTCAAATATCAATATAGAATTGGGGGGAATGCTCCCGGCGCGATTAGAGCCATAACCCAGTTTTGGAGGAATAAACAACTTGCCACTTTGTCCTTCGCGAAAAAATTGCAATCCCTCTTGCCAACCTTCAATCACAGAGGCCATGTTTAGCATCAGTCCTTCGGGTGCTTCGTATGAATCGAAAACTGTTCCATCGAGCAAATACCCTTTATACATAACGCGCACATTACTGCCAGCTGAAGGTTTTTTTCCATCGTTGCTTCCCTCATCGGTGATCAGGTAAAAGAGGCCACTCTCTAACTCCGTTGCATCGTACCCATTGTCTTTGATATACGCACGAATTTCATCGACAAATTCCTCGTGCGACATCTTACTGCTACACCCTACAACAAAAACAACCGCCACCATCAGCAGCCTTCTAACAACATAAAACACGTTCATATACAGTTATTTAAATCAAATATGATTGGTTTAATCATTCATCAGCTTATCAATCTCATCTTTTTTTGTCATGGCTGCATCGTACCCTATATCAAAGAGCTCTTCGCCTTTATTAAAATCAAAGAGGCCATAAGAAAACGCACCAGTCACGTCAATTTGCACATCACATTGCTCAAAGCGCTGCTTGGTAGGATACCATAGTGACAGTTCAAATATGCGTTCAGCGACTTGTTTCATTTTGTTGGGCATCTCGCTACTTTCGCCATGAACATTAATGTTTACGCCAATGATCTTTAATCCCTTTTCCTGAAGAGGTTCAACGGGCATATTGTTGAGCACCCCACCATCAACATACAATTTATCACCTACTTCAACCGGTTCAAACAAAATGGGGATAGACGCTGAGGCTACCACGGCATCGATCACACTTCCCTCAGAAATCATTTCGGCTCTTCCCGATCGCAATTCCGACACACAGGCAACAAAGGGGATATTCATTTCAGAAAAGTCATCATTCTTGCATGTATCTTCCAATATTTTCCGCAAATAGGTCATCTCGGAAAAACCGCTTTTACCGATGGCTAATTTAAACACATCAAACATTGACTTGGTACGTACTTTTTCCAAAATCTCTTTAGGAGAAACGCCCAGAGCATACAAAGAACCGGCAATAGCGCCGGCGCTGGTTCCGGTGATCATGGCTGGTTTCACACCCAGCTCTTCCAGGGCGTGCAACACCCCTAGGTGCGCCAGCCCTCTTGCACCACCTCCACTTAAACAAAGCCCAATGTCTGCCATGGTTAGTAATTTAAAACCTCATCGATGCGCTTAGCCACCTTTTCTGCATTGGGGATCATCGTCTCTTCCAACACTGAATTAAGCGGAATAGCGGGTAATGTTTCACTGCCAATCACCCCTATTGGGGCGTCTAGAAATTCAAAACACTGCATTTGAATATTTCCGGCCAGTGCCTGAGCAAAACTATTGGGCACCGCTTCTTCGGTTACCACAAGACATCTCCCTATGGCTTTTACGCGTTCAAAGATCAAAGCTTCGTCGATGGGCACCAAGGTGCGCAAATCCACAATCTCGACCCTCCCGGGAAACTGTTCGGCGGCAGCTTTACTCCAATAAACACCCATACCGTAAGTCACCACCACCACGGCTTTTCCGTTGTCGATTTCGCTTTGCTCCGCCTCTAGGGCGATGCGCCCCTTACCAAATGGAATGACATAATCCTCATCGGGCTCGATGGTTCGTGCCTCTTCCGTGCCTTTTATTTTACTCCAGTACAAGCCCTTATGCTCAAGCATCACCACCGGGTTGGGGTCGTAATAAGCCGACTTCATCAATCCCTTGAGATCAGCACCGGTAGAAGGATAGGCCACTTTGATGCCACGAATATTGGTAACAATGCTTTCCACCGAAGACGAGTGATAAGGGCCACCAGAGCCATATGCTCCGATAGGCACGCGAATAACCGCGCTGGCCGGCCATTTTCCGTTGCTGAGAAAATACGAGCGACTCAATTCGGTAAAGAGCTGGTTGAGTCCCGGCCAAATATAATCAGCAAACTGCACCTCCACGATGGGGCGCAGCCCGGCAGCGGCCATACCGACCGTACTACCAATAATAAATGCTTCTTGAATGGGGGTATTGAATACGCGGTCGTCGCCAAACTGGTCGCCCAAGGTGGCTGCTTCACGAAAGACGCCTCCCAATCGCTTACCCACATCCTGTCCGTACAACAACGATTCTGGGTGCTTGCTCATAATTTCACGAATGGCAAACAGTGCACTGTCGACCATAACGGTTTTTTCACGCCCTGCCGGTTCACGTACGCCCAATTCTTCAGTAATAGGCGTTGGTGCATAATCGTGATTAAACAAATCTTCCGGCCGAGGATCTTCGGCGTCAAGCGCCTCTTTGTAATCGTCTTCTACACGCTTGCGGCTGCTGCTTTTGATGGCATCGAGTTCGGCCTGTGAGAAACCATTGTCGAGTAAATACAACTCCAGTGCCGGTAGCGGATCGCGTGTGGCGTGCTCGTCTAAATCATCGCGATAAAATTCACGGCGAACCCCAGAGGTATGGTGCCCCAATAAAGGCACTTTGGCATGCACCAACACAGGGCGACGCTCCGTACGAATGATGTGAATGGCTTTTTGAAGCGTATTCCAACTCTCTTCAAAATTGGCGCCGTCAACCGAAAACACCTCCAATCCTTTAA
>JAIUMB010000116.1 GCA_022565745.1 Cryomorphaceae bacterium
GAACTACCACCATAGTACGTTCCCCAAATTCTATCAGGGTCAATGACTAAAGTGCTGTTTACGTCATATTCATCAATGTGAAAAGTTACAACATTTTCCTCGAGGATGAAATTTGAATTTATGATGTCATTATTTTGATAGCTCACAGGTTTTTTTTCAGTAAAATGACCCAAACTGTTTTTGTGAATTAACGCTCCAAATTCATTGATGTACAAGGTGTCATGATTTGTAAACTTTAAACGAATCATATTTGGATCTCCACCCGGATGTATAACAAAGTCATACTTTATTCCTCCCTCATCATTGGGGTAAATTACCCAGTCTATGTTTGGGTAAACATTTTTATATGTTACTCTCCCATAATGATGTACGTTTAATGCATTATGGGTGTAATGGTTTTCATAATCAATGCTTTTTTCAGATTTAATAATTTTCGCCTCAGGATTACAACCCAGCAGCTCCATATCCATCCTGTGTGTTTCACACTCAATTTTTTTCGAAAGTGAAAAAATATCCTCCTTATTTTCATTAAATATATCATCGTTTAAACTTAGTGCAGCTTCATAACCCTCAGGGTAGTGAATTCGGTAAAATTGAAAAGCTATGCCTCCCTGTCTAAGTAAATAAATATTCGTATTCTTACTTTGGTAAATGAATGATACAAAGTCGGCATTTTCACCATTTGATTGAATGATTTGCCCTTTATTTTCTACAAACTTTTTATCATTTCCTTTTTCGTTAACTATCTCATTTTGTTTCGATTGTGAGGAATCTAAAATACCATTATTCACTTTTCCATCAACGACGGAAATAATCGAAAAAACAAAACAGAGGCAGATAAAAACTCTCTCAGTCATATATTCATTGGTTCAAGGTTGTTCAATGTTTAAAAATTGTCATATTGTTTGCAATTTCGAAGCTCATTATAAACGTTCTTTTATACACCTTACAGAGCTTCCATCACTTCTGAAAATAGCTTCATGCTTCAAAAAATTTTGATTAATATTGAAATCCATCGCTTTGTCACCTTCTACATCGCTTGTCCAATAATAACCTTGCACACCTGTACTGTATATTTCTCCATTGCCGTAGTGTCGGTGACCAGCTAAAGGGAGTTTTAAAGTAGATGCATACGCTCCTGTAGCATTTTGACTACTCCATGACTTTGCTTCCTCTTTAAACTCATTTAATGTTGGCAGACGATAACCACAAGGGCATGGATTATTTCCTATGCCAACGCCTTTCCATAAATCATCGTTTTGCCATGTAAGCCAATCATAAGGACTTTCAATAGTTACAATAAAATTACTGTGTTCTGGCCTCTCAATATTGCTCAATGTGTTTGTTGTTGATGAATTTCGACACTGGTGTCCATCAGCAAAGCGTCCCCATTGATATAAATCTCCAAAAGCGTCTTTATCACTTAGGCTCTCTGCTGGTCGCAAAGCGCCCAAATTCCTGTCCATCCATACTCTTCCTGTGATGGGGTTAAGAACATCTACAACTTGAGTTATCTCGCCATTACAAGCATTGAAATTAGGTGGGTATAAATGCTCATATACGTTTAATTTGATTTTGCAGTTTTGTCTGCCTATAATAAATTCAAAAACAGCCTCTCCAAATGACAATGGGACACCAACCAATTCATATGTAAGAACACCATTTCCTTTTTCGAACACACCTCCGGATATTTTAGCTAAAATGCCCTCTACCGTTTTTGATTCTATAATTTGGTCTCCATACTCTTCTCCGTTACCGTCTTTATATGGGATGATTAGACTTACATCTTGAATTTCCTCTCCTTTTATTAGATTCCCCAAAAGAAATACGCTATCACAGCTGATTAATTCTATCGTTCCAGAATTCACCAAATCAAATTGACCATCAAGGATGTCAACATCTTTTCTGCAATGCATAAACATCAAAGATAGAAATACAAGTGTGCAAAATATTTGAATCCTATTATTCATATTTTCAAAAAATATAACCAAGCATAAACATACTGCCCAAATTATTGGGGAAATAATTTGACATCATATAGCCAATTGAAAGTCTTTTGAAAGCACATCTTATCCCAGCTTTAGGAACAAAGCCACTAAAACTTTTATCAGGGAACAATACCAAAGAATTTTCAGGAATATCACTATCACTAAAATTAGCGTACTGCCTGAATTGATAAGAGTAATGACTTACACCTAACGTAAACGAAAAAACACCCATCCTGTAAAGAATTCCTCCACCAATATCATGAGATTGAATATTTGTGTTTGGTGATAATTGACCGTATATTCCTTCATCGTATGTTCTATCCGACATTATCATTTCATCCTGAAATACGAAATCGGCGTTAGCAAAATTCATACTGCTACTATATTCCACATATGTGCCCCACCTTTTAAACGTATACGAGTAATTGACACCAAAATTACTGTTTGAAAAGGAAAAAGCATTGTCGGTTGTATGTGGCAATACAGTGACATGAAGCGTTGAGAAGGGGCTTAAATCTTTGGAGACAAAAAGCTTGCGAAAACTAACGGGCTCGTTGAGCGTCAACTTGATTTCATTGTTTGTTTCTCTTTTCACCAAAATATTTTTGGTTGCTGTCTTATAGCCAGGCGCAGAAACCTCAATTTTATATTTCCCAATAGGCACATCATTCAGTTGACTACTACCATTCCATTTTTTATATACCTTACCATTTTCATCCCTCATCACAATACTTGCTTGATTAGGCTGAATAGTAAACGTAACTTGTTCAGTGATGGGGTCAAGCAAAACATCAAATGAATTAATTTGACGATTCAGCTTAATATCACTCTCGTCTTTTACTTCTATGTCAATGCGTTTTGTGTGATGTTTTTCACTTTTAAATACAACCTCATAATTACCAGGTATTGCCGTTAGTGTCAAATTTCCTTTTTCATTAGTTTCGCCAATGGCGCTATCACCAATCAGCACTGTTATGCCCGAAACATTTGTATTCAACAACAGAGGAACAGGCTCCAGCTTTTTCAAATAAAACGAGTAGTCAACTTGATTTTTTGAAATAACCAGTTTCTGAGTAATCGTCTTATACCCCTTTCTTTCCAAGCGAACATCTACAATACCCAAAGGCACACTTACAGTTTGGTTGATGTCCGTAGGTATATTGTCAATAAACAATTTAGCATCTTTTGGTTCGACAAGAAAAATCACCGAAACTTGATCCTGTCCCTTTCGTTCTTCCACCTGATAATAAAACACCTCCTTCGCACTTGGATTGACAAGCGCAATGCGTTGTTCAATAAACCCACTCGCTGCCACAAAGAGTATTTGACGCTGCGGACTTACCAGTATCTCATAACGATTGGCTCGCGTGTTATATCTCTGTTGGTTTATCCCGGCTATAGAAGACCGAAAATCCAAGTTTTCCAAATCAGAATACACCAAAATCATAGCGTTGTTTGGGTAGTCGCTGCTGGCTTGTACTACGGAAGTACCATCCGGAGCACGTTCGGTAATGTGAAATTCGCGGAGCTGGGCGGTGAGATTATGCGTGAATAAAAGTAAGATAAGGAATAGTAAGTGCTTCATGAAGCAAAGATAGGGATGGTTTATTTTGGATGGTTGATGGCTGGTTGTTTAAATTTTAGTCTATCCATTTTTTGCCACATCAAAATCTTTTGCTTCAGCAAAGGTTTTATAATCAGACGGATTGAATTTACACGTATAGATATAGCTATTGTGTTGGTTGATTTAGTTGTGTTGGTTTTGGAATTGGGGCTTCGTTTGCTCTTCGAATTCAACGAAAGCTTAGCTGTTAATTGCTGTTGTTAATCTTCCATAATTTTGAATTCTTTTTGATGGGATTAGAAAATTCAATGCCAATCTCACCTTGAGAAACATTCTCAACAAAATCGTCGTCTACTTTTATACTTATTATTTTATTTTTCTCAAACTTTCCGTTTTTTTCAATAACAATATCTTCTCCTACAGATAAATTCACAGAATCAATATTTACAATACAAACTTGATTGTTTTTAAAGAATTCATTCGGCTCATCTATTAGCACTAAAGAATTAGGTCTAAATTCCACTAAACCATATTGAATAAATCTTTTTTGTGCTTCTTTTTTAGAAATTATTCCATTCTGGATATCATAATATAAATTGTATAGTTGCCAGGTGGATAATAAACCTCGTTCATCATTTAAGGCATCATTCAGCTGCTCTTTTGTGAAAGGAGGATTTTTACGTGTTAGAGGCGGTAGATATCTTTGATGATTAACTAAATACAATGCATAAACATCAAAAGCGTTTCTTTCTTTACAACGTCTGTGTTTAATTTTGGAAATCTGACTACATTCAGAGTCAGTTGAAGTGCCTCCGATTCCTTTAACTTCAATAATTAGTAATCCTTCTTCAATAGTAACTTGAATATCTTCTTCTTTTATTCTTGAGTCAGGGTTTTCACCATCCATATCAACAATATTATTAAAACCAAGCCATTTTAAGTATTTAATAACCGAATATACGAGTGTATCTCCTGTTTCTGAAAGAATATCGTGTAGAAATGCAAAGTTAGTCTTGTTCTTAATTATTCTTTTCTCAACACCTTTAATCTTAGCATCATAATCTTTTATGATTTGTTCTTTTTCATCTAACAATTCTTGTTCATTGGGCAATCTATATTCTTTATCCTCTTTCCATGAATTTTGTGTAGAATATGGAAATAATTCTGGTGAAATTGAAGGTGCAACTGATTTTAAAAATTCTAAAACAAACTTATTCTTGTCTTTGAATTGAGGAAAAACAAACAAATGAAAATTGTCAGAGTGGTTATAGTATGAGACAATATCATCATTCTGATTTCGAATTAATGGAATATACTTTTTGTCATTAATTTGTTGTTCATTTTCCCATACGGTTGGGTGGCTAAATGTTTGGTTATAAATTGCTCCTTGTATATGCCTTTCTATGAGATTTTGCAGGTCAGAACACATACGCTCAGCTTTCATTTCATTTCCGAACATCGAAGATTCAGTAGGTATGCGATTCTCAAAGAAAGAATAAATCCCATATTTTTCAATACTTTTTGCCCTTGGATTTGAGCTGGATATTTCAATAGGTTCATATTCTGAAACATAATCGCTAGTTGCAAAAACAATTAATAAACATCGTCTATTATTTATTTTACGTAAATGCTTATTCAACAAAAAAGCTGAAAAGGGTCTAGGGTCAAATAATGTTTCTGGATATCTACTTAATAAAGCTAAATAACTTGAACCTGATATGTTTTGTTTGACATGGTCATCATATTGATATTCTATTGTCTCAGGATTATCCAGATCAAGAATAAAAACATCATACTCATGTAAATTTGGGGGAAAATCAAAGTTTAATAACAGTTGATGCTTTTGGTAGTCTTTAAAATTAGGAACTTTAACCTTTTTGCCAATAGAGCCCTCATAAATATTGTAACCTTCTGATTTTAATGCATCATTCACTTTTCCTAAATCAAAAGCGCATATTTTGGGCCTGTCTATTTTATTAATTTCAGACTCAACTTTTTCCTCTTTTAGTTTTAGAGGTTTTGATTCTTGTTTCTTCTTGTCAAATATTCTCATATATTTCTTAATATCAATTAGGTTTATCGTTCTTTATCAATTCTAATTAACGTTTTGTGCACATGACATGTGCCGTTTTCGAAGAACTTTCTTATTGCTTGCAACAAACTTACTTAAAAGCACTAAGCTTGAATTTACCACTTTACCCGCCATAAGTTAAATACGCTGCTGGGCACAGTTATTTTCTTTCTAGAATTTCTAAGTCCACGTTTACACTACTTGACAAAACGTTCACAGAATAGACATTTTCTTTTTCAGATTTGAAATAAAATTTATCACCTTTCAGAACTTCTATTTTAAGTGAGTCAAATGTACCACTTGAACTAGTTGATAAACCTTTAATTCCTTTGAACTCAATAGTAGCCTTGTCACCGTATGCGTTTTTTGCTGTTATTAGTACCTCTCCATCAAATATTGAAGTTGGAAAAAGAAACGGGATTTCAACTTTTAGAGGAAATAGTGGTTTTTCAATTTGGTCTTCAGTAATTAGCTTTACAAGACTTTGGATTTTCAATTCCGCCAATTGAACGTCCTTTATTAAACTATCATTTTGATTTTCCAAAAATTTATTTCTCTCAAATAATTCAAGTTTTTCAGTGTCAAATTTAGCTTTGCCAATGTATACGCCAAGTATAAATGCTCCACCGAGAATTGTGAGTAAGCTGGGAATAAATATTGCCCAATTTATTTTGTTCCATAAACTTTTACTCTTTCGTAATGCATTATTTTCCTGTGTAAGTTCATCTATTCTGTTATTGTCTTGAACGGTTACAATTTTTTCAATGATTTTCGGTTCATGGTTACTTTTTGGTTGTGCTTTGGGTTCAATTGCTTTTTCTTCTATTCTGGTGTCTAAAAAATTAATTAGCTTTTGTTGCCCCGAAGTCCATGATTCTCGATATGATTGGTCGCCCATGCCACTCACATAGTAGGACGGCTTGAACTTGATTGCATCAATTTCAGAAGCATATGTTGGCTTCATTGGAAAAAGTTTTTCAACGTACATTTTAGTTTTTCTAATAATGTTGTCTAGTTCTTTATCGTCTTTATAGCGCAAGTTTTCAGTTCTTACTTTCAGTTCTTTCAGTTTTTCGGTCAATGTTTGTCTTTTTAATTGTGCCCAACTTCTATATAAACGAAACCCCCCAAAGCCTTTTCCCCCCTCCATCCCGTTTAGCACCACCAAAAATACGCCATTTTTTTCTGTTGCCCAAACCTCAATCGCTCAAGGGCTCGCTGATACTGTTAATTGTGTGATCGGTGCCGTATGGGAATGCGGTTGTGGTTGTGGAGGTGGCACTTGCTTTTTGCTTTGTTAAGGCTGGAAGTGGTGAGGAGGTGAGGAGGATTGTACCCTAGGTTTTGGATCGCGCGCCTTTGTTGCTTGTATGTGCCATCCCTAGGGCTTATACCTCAAGGTTATGAATAGCCCACCATTGGCGCTTGTATGTGCCGTGCCGTTTTATCCTAGGGCGAAAAAAATGTGCGATTAGTGA
>JAIUMB010000117.1 GCA_022565745.1 Cryomorphaceae bacterium
AAAAAATACTTGAACAATCGACCTTGACTTTCCATAAAAACACCATTGAGGCCATTGAATTCTTCCGCCGTGGTTTTTCTTTCTTTCCCCGATACCAGCAGTTGAACGGTATAGTAAAAAGAAGGTGCTTCTTTCGCGGATTCGCTTTCTGGTATGTCTTTTTTTTGCTGTGTGGTTGGCGTTTGTTTGGCTTCTTCCGTTGCAATGATTGGAGGAGAAAGCTCACTGCGATTAATTTTTTCAAAAGCCTCGCGTTTTTCTTTGTAATCTCTTACAGCACGATAAATGGCCGATGCCATGAGGTTTTGTCCATTGTCGCTCTGCAAAAAGTCTTCTTCAAATCGATTGGTCAAAAAGCCTAATTCAATAAGCACAGCGGGCATGGTGGTTCTACTTGTGACCACAAGCGGTTGTTGTTTAACGCCGCGGTCTTTTCGCTTGGCCCTTTCGCGAAATTGATCTTGAACCTTTTGCGCAAAGGCTACGCTTTGTTCAAGAAATGCATTTTGATATAAGCTCAATGCGATATAGGTTTCTGGTCTACTGGGGTCAAATCCTTCATACTGCTCTTCAAAGTTGTCTTCAAGAGTAATAACGGCGTTTTCTTGCATGGCTACGCGCATTTGCTTGTCGCCTTGACCACGCCCCATCACGTAAGTCGAAGCGCCAAAGGCTTGTGGATTGGTAAAGGCGTCGCAGTGGATAGAAATAAATAAATCGGCTTTCTGACGGTTGGCAATGGCCGCACGCTCGTGAAGTTCTACAAAACGGTCGTCTTTACGCGTGTAAACCACCTTGACGTCTTTGAGATTTTGTTCAATATATGCACCGAGCTTCAGTGAGACTTGCAGCGCAACGTCTTTTTCTCGCGAGCGATATCTGCCTGTCCCTAAATTCCCAGGATCTTTACCTCCGTGTCCGGCATCAATAACCACCAATGTAAACTTATCGTCGTTGGTGGGAAGCCAGCTGGCTTCGTAGCCGGGAATGAAGAGCAGCATGGCTAAAAGTGAAAATAAAACTCGTCTGAGCATGGTTTCGCTTGAATTTTTAACGTAATGCTTTAAAAAATGCTGGGCTTGATCAATTTATGGTTGGGTAAATTGACTTAGTTTTGACCCCAAGTTATTTGCAAAACGATTTTGTGTGTAAAAAAGATATGCACGAACGTTTTTGTCTGTGGCAAAAATAAGGCCTAATAAGCGTATGTCCTTGTATTTACGGCAATTTTTATTTGTAGCTCTGTTGATTGTGCCGGCATTTGTTTTTGCTCAGGTAGAGCCGGATACGCTATCCCGCCGCCCAAAGCATTTGCAAGAATTGGATACATCAGCTCTTTCTCATGATGCCATCGCTGCAAAAGATTCCGTGCAGCCAGACTCTCTGCCGCCGGGCACGCAAACCAAACAACCCTATAGAACGTCCAAAAGTCTTGATGAAATCGTCGACTCAGACGCCCTGGATTCTATTGTGAGCAGCATGAAGCTCGAAAAAACTTTTCTCTACAACGAAGCCGTGGTGGTGTACGGTGACATTACCCTTAAAGCAGGATACATTGAAATCGACAACAAAACCAATGAGGTCTATGCCACTGGCATCTTAGATTCTGCAGGGAATTTGGTGCAAAAGCCGATTTTTATCGAAGGGGGACAAGAATACCGAACGGATACCATCCGCTATAATTTTGATTCGGGGAAAGCCATCATCAAAATGATGCTTACGCAAGAAGGCGAGGCGTTTATGCAAGGACAACGAGCGAAGAAAATGGACGACAATGTCATGTTTATCAGTGACGCATCTTACACAACTTGTAGTCATGAACAGCCGCATTTTAAAATAATCACCAAAAAGACAAAGGTGATTCCTGATGATAGAATTATTTTCTCTCAAGCTTATCTAGAGGTTTTAGACTTACCAACCCCTCTAGGATTGCCTTTTGGATTTATGCCAACGCAAGAAGAGCGCAAGTCAGGGATCTTAATTCCCGCTTATGGCAGCAGCTTAGATCGGGGGCACTTTTTACGTGGAGGCGGATTTTATTTGTCAATCAGTGATTATTGGGACTATACCATTAGAACAGATATTTTTACCCGCGGCGGTTATGGCTTGTTCAACAATGTCAATTACGCTCAGCGATATAAGTTTAGAGGGCAGGTCAATATCGATTACAACAAACTGATTATTGGGCGGCCTGAGTTCGCAGATTATGGCCAATTCAATAATTCGAGTGACTTTTCCGTGCGCTGGAACCATCAGCAAGATCCCAAAGCAAACCCCAACTTGCAGTTCTCGGCCAATGTCAATATCGCGACGCAATCATTTAATCAGTTGGCCACTCAAGACCCCATGACCAACCAGCAAAACCAACTGCAGTCGTCCATCAATCTCAACAAAAGTTTTGACGGGAAACCGTATTCATTGGCCGTTCAGGCTGGTCATAACCAAAGTAACGCCACGGGTAACTTAAATCTTGACTTACCAACGGTCAACTTTAATATGAACCGGATTTTCCCGTTTAAAAAGAAGGTGTTTACCGGAAAAGAGGCGTGGTACGAGAAAATTGGTGTGCAGTACACGGGTAATTTTAGAAATACAATTGAAACCAATTTAGACGACTTTGAAATGAATCCTAATTTTTTAGTCGATCAGTCGAGGAATGGGGTCAGACACAATATTCCTATCAATGCCAATTATAAAATATTCAAATATTTAACCTTGGTGCCTTCGGTTAATTTTACCCAACGTTGGTATTTTAATCGTATGGATTTTGAATATAACGAACGACAGATAACGGATGACTCCGTTGCGTTTGGCGTTGATACAATCATTTCTCCAGGGTTTTATACGCCTTCTAATTACCAGGTAAGAGCCGATGTTACCACCAAAATTTATGGTATGTGGCGCTATAAAAAAGGTCCATTGGCGGCGTTGAGACACGTGATTACACCTAGCGCCGGGGTCAGTTTTTCGCCAGATTTTTCAGACCCGTTTTGGGGGGCGTTTCAAGAGGTGCAAATCAACCCTGAAGGAGAAACCCAAATGTTTAATCGATACGGTGGGCGCGATTATATCTTTCAAGGACTTCAGTCTGGCCGACAAGGAAATGTAAACTTTCGTATAGACAATGTGCTTGAAGGGAAGTTGAAAGCGAAGAACGATACGACGGAAGGACAGAAGTTAAAACTCCTCGAGGGGTTGAGCGTTCAGGGTAGTTATAACCTGGCGGCCGAGGAACTGCAGTGGAGTCCGGTAAGAGTAACAGCCCGTACTTCCATACTCAAGGGTTTAATTGCTTTTAACTACAACACGACCTTTGACCCCTACGCGGCCAATGAACGCGGCCAGCGAATTAATGAGTTTTACATCAACACCGACGGTCGACTGCTTAGACCTGTCAATAGTCAGTTTAACGTGTCCACCAGTTTAAATAATCGAACCTTCGGAACGGTAAAAAAAGGCGGAGATAACCCTGCCAAACAACCCGTAGTTGATCCACTATACGATCCTCTTAACGTGGAAAGTGGTTTTGGGGCCTACACCACAGGCGACCCCAATTATCACTTACTCAATTATTATGTGGATTACACCGCAACTTGGAACCTACGCCTCAATTATGTGGTCACTTCACAGATCAGACAAGAGGAGGTGATGGTCAATCAAACCTTCGATTTTAGTGGCGATGTTCAGTTGACTGGAAGTTGGCGCATTGGCTTTAGCTCAGGTTACGATATTGTCAACTCGGGCTTCTCCTATACTTCCCTTGATTTTTATAAAGATTTACACTGTTGGGAACTCAACTGCCGCTGGATTCCTTTCGGGGTTCAGCAGTCATACTTCCTCTCGGTTGGCGTAAAAGCGCCAATGTTCCAAGATCTCAAATTAGAACGTCAGCGGGGTATCGGGGATTTTGGTCAATCGTTCTAAATAAAGAGAGCGCTTAGAAAGTCCGAGAGTAGAGCTTATACTCGCGATTACCCTCAGCTATTGGACATTGCAAACGACCACTATTATAGTAGGCCTTCAACCAGTGCCTCCACCTGTAAGTCCTTAATAAATCTCTCTGGCTTGATGTCGCGCAATCGCTTCAGTAGAGCGCCTTCTTCATGCTTACAGCCAATGAGTTTTTCTTCCAGTTCTTCTACGGGTTTGATGTGGAAGAAATCGCCGAGAAGTTTTATGCCGGTGATTTTACCGTCGGCGACGTTCATGTGAATTTCTATGGTTCCCGCATCGGTGCGGATACCTTGGGTGAGGTCATACTCTGGTGAGTATCCAAAGTTCCAATCCCAAGTGGCGTATTTTTCGTCGCGAATGGTTTGGATGGTGGCCAGGTCTTCTTCGCTGAATTCATACATGCGGCAGTCGTCATGTGTGGCCACAATATGTGCCATGATTTTATCGCGAAACGCTTCAAGTGAAATAGGCGTCTCCAAGTGATCAAGGATGTTGGTCACCCGCTTGGGCACGCTTTTGGTCGCTCTGCCCTTGTATTTCAATGGATTGATTTTTAGCGCTCCGCTTACGTCGCGCATCTCCGAAGAAAACAATAAGGTTCCGTGGTGCAATATTCTCTTGCCCACCACGTGTTCGGCATTGCCAGAAAACTTTTTCCCGTCAATCATCAAGTCGTTGCGACCTTCAAACGTGGCGTTCACGCCCAAGGATTGCAGTACATCGATAATCGGTTGGGTGTATTTGCGAAAGTCCACCATTTTAGAGGCGTCACTACCGGTGTGGGCAAATGAAAAATTGAGGTTACCCATATCGTGATAAACCGCGCCACCGCCGGATAGCCGACGAACGACGTGGATGTTCTTTTTCTTGACGTAATCTAAATTGATTTCGGCCAATGCATTTTGATGCTTGCCCACAATGATGGCGTTGTCGTTTTGCCAAAGCATAAAGACATCTTCTTTTAAGTGTTTGAAGATGAATTCGTCCGTAGCGATGTTGAAATAAGGGTCGGTGCTTTTATGTACGATGCAGAGCATGGCTTTTAGTTTAAATCGGGGTTAATGGGCCCTTTTGCATACATGGTGTAGGGGTGGCCTTTACCCTTAATGATGTCGTACCACAAATGTTCGGTGTTTTGGCCGCATACCCAAGAAAATGGTCTGGCATCTTCAATAAACCAGGTATTTTCTTCTATTTCGCGTTGCAATTGACCAGGTTCCCATCCAGAAATGCCAATGTAGAAACGAATAGAAGATTTATCAATAGCGAAGCTGTTCAGGAGTTGCTCCAATACTTCAGGGTTTCCACCAAAGTGAATATCTTCAGTAAGAGGGTCGCTTTCTGGAAGCAAATGCGGTTGATTGTGAATGTAATAACAACGGTTGTTGGCAACAGGGCCGCCGCGATAAAAAGATTGCGTAAATGCGCCAATAAACCCTATATCTTCAGGGTTTTCAATCTCAATAGGCTGATTGATGATCAGGCCTTCTGTTCCGTGCTTGTTGTGTTCGGTAATCAATACCACCGTTCGTTCAAAAAACGGATCCCCGATATAAGGTTTCGAACAGAGCAGTTGTCCTTTGCGAAGTTCATTTATACTCATGCCACAAATGTACAAGACGCGCGAAAATCTTCGAAGTACATTGTACATTTGTCACAAATGTTTATCAATATGGAAAAAGACCTTCGTGCAGCAAGAGAACACTACAAAAAAGGAGTGTTGAGAAGAGCGCAAATGAATGATAACCCCATGAAGCAATTTGATCAATGGCTTAGTGAGTATGGCAGTAAACAGTTGGCTGATTTTAATGCCATGACACTTTCGACCATTGGAGAAGATGGTTATCCCCATTCTCGTGTGGTATTGCTAAAGGGTATTGAAGATGGAGGGTTTGTGTTTTATACCAATTATGAAAGCGACAAAGGACGCGATATAGCGGTCAATCCGCGTGTGGCGTTGTCGTTTTTTTGGCCGGAGATGGAGCGCCAAATTCGTGTCGAAGGCCATGCGGAAAAATTACCTGAAGCGGAGTCAGAAGCCTATTTTAAAATGCGTCCGCGCGATAGTCAATTAGGGGCCTGGGCATCACCACAGAGTAGAGAGGTTGATGGGGAAGACGACTTGAAAGCCCGATTTGAAGCTTATGAGAAAAAGTTCGCCGGACAAAACGAAATTCCTCGGCCTACCTACTGGGGCGGATATATCGTGCGCCCGCAAATGATTGAGTTTTGGCAGGGGCGCCCGTCGCGACTACACGACCGTTTTCGCTACCAGCTTCAAGACGACAAGCGTTGGACTTTGCATCGCTTAGCACCGTAATCATTGAGCTATGGAAAAGCCTGTTTCATCCATTTTGGTCAGTGATTATTCGGGGCAAGTGATTGATCTTTTGCAAGTTTACAAGGGGAAGCCTCTACTACTGTTGATCTACAACAATCAATGCCTTGGATGTACAGGGCGTGCTGTGCCGTTGGCGTATCAATTGAGCAAGGCGTTTCCCGCAGTTGAAGTGTTGGGCATTCATACCAGTTTTTCTAAGGAAGTGGTCACGGAACGCGATATCATGTCAATTTTCACCATTGATGAACCGCCGTTTCCCATCTATCTCGATCAAGAACAAAGGGTTTATCAGCAATTTACAAGTGAAGGCACTCCGCAGTGGATATTATTGACCTCCAATCACACCGTGTATCGCTCAATCTTCGGTTCACAAGCAAATGCGGAAAATCGCTTGTACTATGCCTTGGAGCAAATGTGCTGATGCATGAGGTGCTGCGCAGGCACGGGAGCAGGGGAGCACGGATGGAGTAGTCGGGGGTCGGGGGTCGGGTTTGCGAATGCATGTACATGCCAATATTTGAATTGTTATAGCCTTAGGATTGTATCTGTTTGGAGGTTTGGGTTTGCGAATGCATGTAAAGACCAATATTTGGCCTTTATATACATTCGTAAACCATGCGTACGCAGTACCCCATGCTTGCGACAGCAACCCATGCGTACGCAGTACTCCATGCGTGCGTAGCATTACCATCCGTA
>JAIUMB010000118.1 GCA_022565745.1 Cryomorphaceae bacterium
GCGCATTATGTTTATCGTCCAGACGGCAGACACAGCATGGATATTGTGTCGGAAGAACTTCTGAACCATCGTCCTAAATCCATTGAGTCGCTTATTGGTAAAAAGGGAAAAAACCAAGGAAGCATGACCGATGTGCCTTTGGAAGACTTGGTAGAATATGCTGGAGAAGATGCCGATATCACATATCAATTGAGTGTGGTATTGAAGGAGAAGCTTGCAGAAAATAAACTTGAAGATGTCTTTTTCAATGTAGATATGCCGCTGGTTGAGGTCCTTTGTGATATGGAAAGAAATGGGGTTCATATTGATAAGGCGGCATTAGACGATCTATCTGAGGAGTTAGAAAAGACCATTAGTGAGACCGAAAAAACCATCAAAGTCCTAGCTGGAGAAGATTTTAACGTGGGTAGTCCGGCACAATTGGGCGTTGTTTTATTTGAAAAATTGAAGTTGGTCAACAAACCAAAAAAAACCAAAACTGGTCAATACAGCACAGCGGAAGACGTTCTTTCAGAATTAGCAGATGAGCATGAAATAGTCCGTTTGGTTCTTGATTTTCGCCAGTTAAGCAAGTTGAAATCCACCTACGTTGATGCTTTGCCAAAACTGATCAACAAGTCTACAAAACGAATTCACACCTCTTTTAATCAAGCTGTTACCGCCACCGGCAGGCTAAGTAGTACCAATCCCAATTTACAAAACATACCCATACGCACCGAAAAAGGTCGATTGGTACGCAAAGCGTTTGTTGCAAGTTCCGACGACACCGTTATTCTTGCCGCTGACTACTCACAAATAGAGTTGCGTTTAATGGCAGAGATGAGTGGAGATGAAATTATGAAAAATGCTTTTGCCAATAATCAAGACATTCACGCAACAACGGCAGCTAAAATATTTAATGTTCCCTTAGAACAAGTAAGTCGAGAACAAAGAAGTCAGGCGAAAACCGTCAACTTTGGTATCATCTATGGTGTATCTGCATTTGGTTTAAGTCAACAAACCAATCTCAGTCGTAGTGAAGCAGCAGAAATTATTGAATCCTACTTTAAGACCTATCCCGGTATTCGCGATTACATGGATGAGCAGGTTGCATTGGCAAAAAAACAAGGTTTTGTTACAACACTTTTAGGACGAAAAAGAACACTTCCGGATATCAATTCACGTAATCCTGTTGTAAGAGGTCACGCCGAGAGAAATGCAGTCAACACACCAATACAAGGAAGTGCGGCGGATATTATTAAGTTGGCAATGGCCAGCATTCACAAAAAAATGAAAGATGAGCAGCTAAAGAGTAAATTCATATTACAGGTTCACGACGAATTGGTATTTGAAGTTTACAAAGAGGAAATAGAGTTGATATCTTCTTTGGTGAAAAACGCCATGGAAAATGCGTACCAGACAAGCGTGCCGCTTGAAGTTGAACTGGGTTATGGATACAGTTGGCTAGAGGCACACTAAAAAAGAACCGCCGATGATAAAATCACCGGCGGTTAACTTAGAAAACACTCCTACTCACTGCTTTCTTGCGTTAGAAATGCCTTTTTGTAATCGAAAATAACTCTAGAGAGGAAAACCACCGGCAAACAAATGTTTGCCGATGGAATCATGAAAACACTCCTACTCACTATCTTTAAACAAAGCGTAATTTGCTTTTTTTATTCTGATACAAAGATACAGTCGCAATAATTCTACAAAATAGGTGATAATACCCATTTTCATTACAGAACAAGACAAAATTAATCTACATTAATTTTTATCTTATCTCAGTTGTTAATTCATTACTTTTTCTTGTTTTTTTAATGATACCGCAAACTCTGTCCACTTACCAGTCTCACTAGCAAAAGTGATTTGGCCACCAACACCTTTTACCAGCTCATAAACAATGGATAGCCCTAATCCTGTTCCGGGTATTCCATCGGTATTTGTTCCTCTTTGAAAGGGACTAAAAACAATATCTTTATCTTCTTCAGGGATACCAATACCAAAGTCTTTTATTTTGATCTCCACTTCATTTTGATTAGCAGTAAATGTAATTAAAGGATTCTTTTCTCCACCATACTTGATGGCATTGGCGAGAATGTTGTTAAAAATATGCCTTAAGTCGATGTCGTCTCCATGAACAAAAACCGCTTCTGTTGGCCAATTTATACGTTCAAATACAATTTGCTTATTAGATATTTTGTAATCTTCCAATACATCGTTTAATAGGTCTATAATATTCGTAGTTTCTCTTTTTAAAACAGCCGAATCTGATTTTGATTTTTCAAGCATAAACACCTGTTCAAGCATCTCATTCATCCAATTTAATTCTTTTTTAATTCGAAAAAAGTTGGACTTAGTTATCCCCTGTAACTTTTCATCTAGTTTCATTTCAACCAACTCAACATTGGATTGAATGATGCTCATTGGAGTTCTAAATTGATGAGAAACCATAGAAATAAGGTGTGATTTCATTTTAACCAGCGCTTGTTCTTTATGTAGATTTTCCTCTAGTATTTCACCGGCAATTATATTTTCGGAGATATCAACATGACACCCTATGATGCGCAATGGCTCTCCCTCATCCGACCACTCGGTTACACAACCACCTACCAGCATATGGACGGTACTACCGTCTTTATGCTTGAATGAAACCTCGTGTTTAAAGGGCTCTTCTCCTCGGCTATTGATATGTTTTACCAAGGAAGAAAAAAGTAATTTCACATCCTCTTCATTAGCTAACGCCATCCACTCACTCACTTGGTTTGTCATTTCATTGTCATTGTACCCTATTCCTTTTTTTAGCATAGGGCTCAAAAACTCCTCATTGGTATTCAAATTCCAATCCCAATAACCAGATAGAGTGGTTTCAAAAACACTTTCAAAAGCCAATCGCTGATCATTCATGCGTTTGATGGCTTTAATTCGATCCAACTGAAGTGAGTAACTGTGGAGTATATTGGCACAAGTGTCTACGGCATACTCTATCTGATGGATGGTTTTAGAAGACACATCCGAATCAAAATTGGCCAGACCTAAAACACCGATCAAGCGATTGGCATAGTAGATGGGAATGCCTAAAAAATTTTTCAGTTTAATTCCCCCTTTTACATAGTACTTTTTATCTACTACCGGATCATTACTATTGATTACCAAAGCATTCCCTTTTAAGTCTGAATCCCATTTTAATGTACCCTGATCATTTTCAACCAACACATTTATTAAGTTGCCGATCGCTTGTTCCCATTTTTTGTTAAGGTTGGCTAGCGTTTCAAATTGAATATCGTTGTCATTGTTATCCGTGTTTCCTTCTTTTAAAAGCGTTAAAAAACCAAAGGATGCATGACAGTGCTTACACAAAATGCTAACAAACTTTTTAAAGGCCTTTTTACTGTTGGGATTAACCAATAAGTCGCTCTGAATATCCCTTACCTTTTGTAAAAATTTGTTTTGTTGACTAAGCGACTTCAAATATTTTTCTGCCTTATTCTCAGCTTTATGACGAACGTAGCGCAAGGCAATCATATCGGCTAAATATTCAAGGGCTTCCGTTTCTTCTTCGGTCCAATCGCGCTCTTTTTCACAACTATCAAAACCAACAAAACCCAGAAAATCGTCGTTATACATCAATCTCACCCATAAATAAGATTTAACATCTTGTACTTCCAACAATGCCTTTGCCTCTGGAAACGGACAGTCTTTTACGTGCGCTCTCATACTTGGAACAACCTGAAATGCTGCACCAAAATCACCGAGCTCAGACAATTTTACATTTTGCAGGTACTCTGCATCTATTTCCGGGGTGATGTTCTCTTTACACCATTCTGATTGATATTTCAACAATTTATCGTTGTTCGTATGGGGTAAAATGGTGAATAAATAAGACCTATCAACATCTGTAACTTTTCCTATCACCTCAATAACCTCATCAATGGCATGATTAAAATCCTCAACGCGTAAAAGAATTTTACTTATTTCAGGAAAGACATTAACTATGGGGTTCATTGTGTATTGCTTTTGCTTATTTTTGCTTTGTTGATGGCACATCACACAAATAAGTGTTGTGTTTACCGTCACAAGGTTTCACGAATTTACAACAACAAATTACACCGCTCATCATATGAGGTCGATATAATTTTCTCAAATGAATACCCCAATAAACGATTACATTTGACACAAGAGAATGATTAGAGCATTTGACCAACATTTGAATAATAAAAAACAAAAAGTCCTCATAATTACCTTTTATAAAAACTGAAACGAATAATTTTGAAGAGATGGAAGAAACGAAAGTTTTGATTATTGACGACGAGAGAGAACTTGCAGATTCGATTGCTGAGTTTTTAGAACTAAAAGGTTACAAAACAGCGGTATGTCACAACGGTCAAGAAGCCATCAGCACACTAAAAAGCTTCAAGACGGATGTCATTATTTGTGACATCGCTATGCCTGTGATGGATGGACTTGAATTATTAAACACCATAAGGTCCGAAGATCAATGGAACCACATTCCCTTTATTTTTCTCACTGCAAAAACCACCAAGGACGATATGCGACTCGGTATGATTAGTGGCGCTGATGACTACATACTAAAACCATTTAAGTTGACAGAGGTTGATGAAGCCATTAAAACAAGAATAAACCGAAGTAAGCAATTGTTGGAGCAAAACAAAATCGATAAACATCAGCGTGAACAGATTAATCAATTGACCAAGAAAGAAAAGCAGGTTTTTAAATTAATATCCGAAGGTTTAAGTAGTAAACAAATCGCAGAAAAGCTCTTTGTTAGCATAAAAACCATTGAAAATCATAGATATAACATCACACAAAAGCTAAACCTTGAAGGACAAGGAAGTTTGCTTAAGTTTGCCATGGCTCACAAAAATGCCTTAGATTAATGTGTACACTCACATACATTCCCAAAAAAAACGGCTCTATCATAACCTCAAACCGAGATGAAACGCCGTTAAAACCGGCCATTAAACCGCAAACGAAATACATCCACCCAAACTGGATTACTTACCCAACGGACATTAGAGGAGGTGGAAGCTGGATTGCCTATCATAAGGAAAAGAAGAGTGTGGTTGTTCTTTTGAATGGTGCTTTTGAAAAACATAGATACAACCCACCTTACGGGCATAGTAGAGGTTGGATCGTTTTAAATAGCTTCAAATTTACCAGTCTAAAAACATACAGTGAAAAATACATACTGGAGAATATTGAACCCTTTACTCTGGTACGGTTCAACACCTCAGGCAACATAGAAGAATTTCGCTGGGATGGCCGTGACGTTCACTACAAAACCCTACCGAATGACCTGCCGCATATATGGTCATCTGCAAGTTTGTACAACAGCCAAATGCAAAGCGAAAGAAACGAGTGGTTTGCTTCCTTTTTAAGAAAATCACCCAATCCAAGCGCTAATGACATGTGGCGTTTTCACTTTGAAGGCGGTCAGCACGCCGATGAATCCTATCGCATTCTCATGAATAGAGTAAAAATTAGAACCTTGTCTGTTATGCAAATTGAGATAAACGACCAAATGTCTCATCGTTATCAAAATCTGCTTTGAGTTTTCTCAATCGAGCATATATTTTGCATCTTGAGACCATACACCAGTTATTGTCTCGTGATTTTTTTGTTAAAAAGATCAATCCGATCCTCGCGTTGTTTGTGCTTTTACTCTTAAGTTTTTCAAAAAGCAGTTACGCTGCAACACCTCCTTCTTACAAACTTGAGATTACTTTTGACAATGACAGCTTAGAAGTTAATTGGTCGCTGAACTGGAACAATAGTACTGGCGATACCATTTCCCAAATTCCACTTACCTTTCTCTTTGAAGCTGTTGCGCACCAAAGATCGTTTTATAGAAAAGAGAAAATTGAAGACCAGAAAAAAGATCTACACTTTAGAAAGAAGGAAAGCATATCTCATTTAACCAACTTATCCGTTCGTTCAAATCATAGCGATTGTGACATCATCAATGACCCTATTCATCCGGAAACCAAATGGGTAAGTTTGAACAAAAACGTTCACCCAAACGAAGAATTAATCCTTCAAGGGGTGATGAAAATTCACGTTGGTGACTATGATATTATTGGATGGAGAAAAGAAGGACTTTGGATTCAACACCTATTGCCCCTGATGTCTGCGTATGAAGAAGATTGGGAAATCATCCCTTTAAATAGACACGCCAACTATTTTAGACGAGCAGCATCTATTGAGGCTAACTTTAACCTTCCTGAAGGATGGGGGGTCTTTTCCAACCTCAACCAAATGAGTCAGCATCGCTTTCATCATCCTCATGCGAAGGATGTATTTGCCGTGATTGGCCCGCAAGTTGAATTTAAGCAAAATCTCTACAACTGGGGGGTTTACAATAGCGATCCACTAAATGCCACGCACATAATGGCTATGAAATTGCAAAATACGCTCAACAATCATTTGGAGACGTTTTACCATACCTCACTGCCAAACGACTACAAACTTTTTAATCCTTCCGAAGCATTGGCTTACCACGATCCGGGGTGTGGTGTTGTGTTTTTACCCCACGAAAAAAACTTATTGACGTCGATTGACGCAGCCATAACCTTAAGTGTCTTACAAACACACATCAAGGCATCTCACCGCAATAACTTCTACAATGAACCATGGGCTGGCGATGGACTGGCTAGGTTTATGCGCGATGAATACATTGAATCAACCGATGCAGATATAAAATTGAGCTCCGGCCTTCCTGAGGCTTTAAGATTGCTGACGCGTATTTTTCCCGTGGGTGATTTTCCGTTGACCTATCAAAATCACATCATGTACTACTATCTAGCTCGACAAGGTCTAGA